>CAUUIC010000100.1:0-2508 GCA_963545125.1 uncultured Acholeplasmataceae bacterium | reverse complement strand
TTGATGCTAAAAAGTTAAAGAAAGGAAAGAAAAATGGAAAACGAAAATAAAATTTTAGACAACGTAGTTTCTGAAAAAGAAATTGTTAAAGAGAAGCCTAAATATGGTATATCTCTTGATATGGGGACAAACTCAATTGGCTGGGCAGTAGTCTGGGATTCGGGCGACAAGATGGACCAAATTGTGTGCAGGAAGGGCAAGCGTTTGTATGGTGCTAGACTTTTTGATGCCGCAGAGGACTCAAAAAAATACAGAAGTGCTCGTTCTGCCCGCAGAACTTTGGGTAAAAAAATCTGGCGTTTAAACTTACTAAAAGGTGTGCTTAAAGACTATGTTTTAAATGAAGATAAGGATTTCTTTAAAAATCTGCATTTAACTCAAACACATCAAGGTTCAAACATACTTTTTAGAGAACCAAATTATCAAGATAAGGATTACTTCTCTGAGTTTCCAACTATTTATCACCTAAGAAAAGCACTTGCTGATCCTGTAAAAATTGAGCAATTTAAAGAACGAGGTTTATATTATCGCTTCTTGTTTTTAGCAGCACACGATATGCTTAAAAACCGTGGGCACTTTTTGATTGCTTCAGATCTTGATTTTTCAAATACAACAAATGTTGGCTAACAGAAAGCAACCTTACTAAACGAAATTGTTGAAGAAGTTTTAGAGTTTGCAAATGCTAACAACGAAACCGAAAAAGCAATTCCTAAAAAGGACGAAGTTATTGCTGAAATTAACACTTACTTTTCAAATTCAGATGCTAAGCCGAAAAATAACTTACCAGGATATATCTACAGAGCAATTGTTGGAAATGTCATTAACTATAAAGAGCTTTTTGGAGATAGTGATAAACAAACTGGTTTGACTTTTAAGAAAAAAGAACTTAATGATTTATTTACAGAAAGCGATGAAGTAAACCGAACCATTGAAAAAATGTTTTCATATTTTTCAATACTTCAAGCCAAAAAGATTTTAGAAAATGCTGAGTCTATTTCTGACTTTAAAATTAAACTTTTTGAAAACCACGAAAAAACCGTCTATCATTTAAAAACACTTTTTAAAGGAACAGATGTTTATAAAAAAATCTTTAAACATAGTGGAATTTATGAGCAATTTATTGGTAATGGCAATGGATATAAGTCTGGCAAGAAACGACCTTTAAAGGCTTATCAAGACGGTTTTATTAAAGAACTTAACAAAATTCTTACAAATTTTTTTGCAAACTCTGAGATTAAAGCTGCTTTCTTAGCAGAAGCAGAAATTAAAGGTCCTGAATTCAAGGAATTAGCTGAATACCTGACTTCCGAAAATCCTACTTTTGAAGATGTTGAAAAAGGCTATACGCTATATACACCAACTAACTTTGAATATAGCCGCGAAGTTATGAACCAACTACATTTAGCGGAATTAAGAAAAATTCTTGACCGTTCACCGCTGGACGCAGACACTAAGAAAAACATAGAAACCTTACTTACCTTTAAGGCTGAGTATTTTCTTGGTCCGCTTTCTCAAAACGTACCTGGCAAAAATCAGTGGATTGTTAAAAAACCAGGTTTTGAAAACGAAAAAATCACTCCATTTAACTTAGATCAAGTTGTTGACAAAATCAAGACCAATAAAGAGTTTATTTCTAGAATGCAGAGAACTTGCAGTTATTTAGTCGACGAAAAAACTATGCAGCAAGAAACTATAATTTACCAAGACTATATCTTTTTTAATACTGTAAATAAACTTTGTTTTGGTGAAGATCTAACGCCTATCACTCAAGAAGATAAAACAAAACTTTATCAATATCTGCTTGATAATAATGCAAATCAACTGACTTTAAATATTATTGAGAAAAAGCTTCTTAAGAAAAAAGTTTCCAAAGGTATGGATTTAAACGCAGATAAACCAACACTACCACTTTCTTTATCTGCACAAAGAAAATTCAGGTCAATATTTGGTTTGGAAAAGCAACTGCCTGCCGATTATTTAGACTCAGCGAAAGTCGCCTTCTTTGACGAAGTTATCAATAACTTCAGCTATGCAGATAAAAACAACATTGAAGCAAAACTAGAAATTATTAAGGAACTCGCACAAGCCTATAACATTGCAGAGTTTAAAGAACTTGAAATTAACAAAAATATTAAATTAACTCAAGAACTTACTAAAGAAAACTTTGTCTCTCCGAATGTCGACCTTGTTGCTTTAAATAAACTTATGCAAGTTAAGTCAAATAAAGCAGGTAAACTTTCGCGTAAGTTTTTATCAGGAATTAACTTGGCAAACAATGAAGGACTTTGGCAACCAGTGATTTCTCATTTACGTGAATCTAACTTAAATCTACAAGAGTTGATTTACACAGTTATTGAAGAAAAATCAGTTAACCTTGAGACAATTGCAGATGAAAATACCAGACAAGAACTTAACTTAAACGATCCAAATTATTTAAATCAATATCTAGAAAAGCGTTTTGTCCCACCACTTTCCAGAAGACCCATTATTCAGGCAAATAAACTAATT
>CAUUIC010000099.1:0-2547 GCA_963545125.1 uncultured Acholeplasmataceae bacterium | reverse complement strand
ATTTTTGTCTAAGGTCAAGTTCATAAGTTAAAGCAAAACTCTCAATTCGCGCAAACACAGAATATCCATCTCTTTCAAGTGCTTTCAATTTTTTAGCGATATGCGTAAGATCTGGCAGTTTTTTGTCAAAAACTAAATGACCCATTAGTTGGTCAAAATAATCTTTAAATTCATCTGTTTCTGGGTCTTCCATGCGTTCTAAGACAAAAACAGCCTCAGTAAGCATCGCCAAAAGATAAATTAGGCTTTCGTTGTTTTTTAAAAACTCTTTATTTTTTTTAACTAGAACTTCCTTAAAAGCATCTGCAAAACTAGCCAAAATCTCAAACATGATTAGACCTTCTTTGATTTCTTTGGCAGTAAAGTCAACTGGTGCTAAATATAGTTTAAGGCAAGATACAGTATTTTCAAATAAAGCAGCGGCTACATAATTTTCTTGAATAAAGTCAGTTAATATAGCGAAGTCATCTGAGTTAATAAAATCACGAATTTGGCTTAAAGCATCAATTTCTTTTAGCATTTGTGAACTGAACCAAAAAACTGCATTTTTTGGCGAACAATTTCTTTGGCTTGTTCAACTCCTGATTTTAAAATTTTGCGAGGATCGTATCCCTTGCCAATTTGGTCTAGTCCTGCTTTGAAGTATTCATGCAGACCATCGCGAAATGCTTGTTGTAGTTCTGTGTTGACGTTGATTTTAGCAATACCTAGTTCTATCGCTTTTTTAACTTGTGTTTCAGGAATTCCGGTTCCTCCGTGTAAAACTAAAGGAAAGTTCTCGGTTTCTTTGGAAAGTAGTTCAATTTGCGAAAAAGAAAGTCCTTTCCAGTTTGAAGGATATGGGCCGTGAATGTTGCCAACGCCAGCGGCCAAAAAGTCAATTCCAAGGTCTCGCATTGCTTTTGCCTCTTTTGGGTCTGCCAGTTCTCCATTTCCAACAACTCCGTCTTCCTCTCCGCCAATTGTGCCAACTTCTGCTTCAAAAGAGATGTTTTTGGCTTTAGCAAGTGCAAGTAGTTCTTTAGTTTTGGCGTAGTTTTCTTCAAAAGATAAATGAGAGCCGTCAAACATTACAGAAGTAAAACCAACTTCAATTGCTTTTTTAGTGCCTTCGTAAGTTCCGTGATCAAGGTGTAAAGCAACCGGCACTGTAATTTTTAAGTCATCGTGCAAAGCATACACCATTTTGCAAACAGTGTTAAAGCCACCCATATAACGAATTGCGCCTTCAGAAACTCCCAAAATTACTGGACTTTTTTGCTCTTCTGCGACTTCTAAAACTAATCTGGTCCATTCTAAATTATTGATATTAATATGGGCAACAGCGTAGCCATTTTGGCGTGCTTTGTGCACCATGTCGTGTGCGTTTACTAACATAGTCTTTAAAAATTCTCCTTAAAAGTAAGAAATTAACCAAAAGTTATCTTATTTTTCAACTTGACGGTCAATGATGTCTTTTAGCACTTTGTGTGATTTTTGAATTGCTTTAGTTTCGCGTTCATCTAGTTCTAGTTGTAAGATTTCGCGAATTCCAGATGAGTTAATTACACAAGGTGTACCAAGATAAACACCTTTAAGTCCGTATTCTCCATCTAGATAAGCAGAAACAGAAAGAACAGCGTTTTCATTTGAAAGAATGGCTTTACAAATTCTGGTCATCGCTGTGCCGATTCCGTAGTAAGTTGCTCCTTTACGGTTAATAATTTCGTAGGCTTTATGACGTACGCAGTCTTCAATTTCCATTAGTTTATTGCAGTTTACTCCACAACGTTTTTGTAGATACGCACCTAGTTTAAGTCCAGCAACAGTAGCCGCTGAAAAAGCAGCAAACTCAGAGTCTCCGTGTTCACCCATCACGTAAGCGTGAACGTTTCTTGGATCTACTTCTAAATATTCAGAAAGTGCATAGCGTAGACGTGCTGAGTCTAGTACAGTACCAGAGCCAATTACTCGTTCTTTTGGAAATCCTGAGAATTTTTTAACGGCGTAAGTCATAATATCAACTGGGTTTGAAACTACTAAGAAAATTCCGTTAAAGCCGCTTTTCATAATTTCTTTAACGATGCTTTCCATAATTTTTAGGTTAATGTCAATTAACTCAAGGCGAGTTTGACCTGGTTTTTGAGCAGCGCCTGCTGTAATTACCACGATTTCGGCGTCGTGGCAGTCTTTATAGTCAGCTGCATAAACTTTGACATTTGGACCGTGTACTAACACGTCTTGCAGGTCTAGTGCATCTCCTTCTGTTCTGGCTTTGTTAATATCAACAATCCCGATTTCTGTGCCTACTCCTAAAATTGTTGAGGCAAATGCGAAAGACGAACCTACTTGACCGTCTCCAACTAAGATAATTTTATTTTTTTTAATCATTTCTTGCTCCTTAATTATCTTTTTAATTATAATATAAATAAAGAGTTTTTTCTATCGTTTTCTGCAGATTTTAAACGCATAATCACCTATTTTATAGGTGTTTTTATTCAAATTTAGAAACTCTTTAAATAATTTTTAAATAACTTAAATAACGGCTCAAAATTACGGCGCCGTGGT
>CAUUIC010000098.1:0-2641 GCA_963545125.1 uncultured Acholeplasmataceae bacterium | reverse complement strand
ACGAAGATGTACCCGGAACCCCTACACCTTAACTTATGAAGTTAACGACAAAGTAAATCAATTTAAAGACGTTAAAGCGTCTGCAACCCCTAGTCAAACCGTCCCTTATGAAGGTAAATTAACTAGGCCAGTAAACCCAACTATTACTAAAGCGGGGTACACTTATTTATTTAAGCATTGGCAACTTAAAGACGAAATGGGCAATGTTTACAAGGAAGTTAGTGAATTTGATTTTGCTAACACCAAAATCACTAAAAACTTAACTTTAGTTGCTTATTTTGAAGAGAAAAAAGATGTTGCAACTTACACAGTTAAACATATCTTCCAAGGAATTTCAGGACAGATTGACGAGCGAGTTGAAGAAAAGAAATTCACAGAACAAGTCGGCAAGTCAATCACTGTTTCTCAAGAAAACAGAGACAAGAATTATGACGAACACTTTGAAGTTGCTGATTTTACTGAAACTAAAAAAGTAGCAGCTGATGGCTCTACTATTTTTGAAATTAGATATGCACGCAAGAAATATAGAGTTAACTTTGAAGTTAACTACAACGGCAATCATTTTGCAGGAGCTTTAGCGTCCGCTGAAGCCGCACAAACTGTGCCGTATGAAAGTAAAGTTAAGAGACCTGAATACAACCCTTCTTTAACTAAGCAAGGTCATACCTATACATTTAAACACTGGCAGTTAAAAGACGAGATGGGTAATGTCTATAAAGAAGTTCAAGAGTTTGATTTTGCAAACACAAAAATCACAAAACCAACTACCTTGGTTGCGTATTTTGAAGAAAACGTACAAACTGCTAAATATACAATTAAGCATATTTACAAAGGTTTTGGTTCAATTCAAGATATTGTTGAACTTGAAGAAAAAAATGCACAAGTCGGAACTTCTGTAACCGTAACTCAAGCCGACGCTATTACTAAAGTTGGCTTTGAAATTAAACCACAAAATCAAACCAAAACAATTCACGCAAATGGTCAAACTATTTTTACTTTAGAGTATGTACGCAAAACCTACACAGTTGAATATAACTACAACTCAGGTGTGTTAAACGGAGAAGCGGAGACTCAAGAGACTTATCAGTTTGAAGAAACTCTAAGAGATGTTGACCATCCTGAAAAAATTGATCCAACTCACCAAAAAACTTATACTTTTGCAGGTTGGCAAAACGAAGAAACTGGCCAAATGATAGATTTTTCTGAGAACCACAAGGTTGTGAAAAATCTTAAACTAAAAGCCATTTGGCAAGAGTCTGTATCTACTCGCCCAATTTATCTAAAAATGGTTTGGGAAAAGATCAATGAAGCCAATGATCAGGCAATTGAGCAACAAATCACTAAGCCAAGAAAAATTGGGGAAACTGCCAAAATAACAGACGCAGACATTCAAGCCGCTTTAACTCAGTATTTGGCAAACAACCCACATCCTAACCACGAAACTAATTATGATGCTGTAAACTCAGTTTTAGAAGTAACTGTAATCCCTTCACTTGACAAGCACTACATCGCTGTTTACTTTAAAGCCAAAACTTATACTGTTAACTTTGACAGAAGTGGTGTAGTTAGTTCATCAGTAGCATCAGAGTTAAAACAAGAAATTGTTTTAAAATACTCACAAATTGTACCTGCTGACTTAATTGCTAAAATGAAAGCAGTTAAGAAAGAGTCAACTGGCAACAAAGACTATGTGTTTGAAAAACTGATAGAGACAACTTCTGGCCAAACTTTCCAAGAAGGAATTGCTTACAATAAAAACATTACTTTAAAACCTGTGTTTGCAGAAAAAGATGTTTTAGTAGATGTTACGCCAAAAGTAGCAGACCACGATAAAGATAAAGCAGATGCAAGTATGTGGGAACAGCAAACCGGCAAGGTTGGCGATGTGTTTAACTACACACCTATGCAGGGCGTGAAAAAAGGTTGGCGTTTAGTTGGTTGGTCAAAGACCAACAACGGAATCGCTGAAACTATTTATTATGCACGAGACTTAAAAGAAGTATACGCGGTGTTTGCACCAGCAGAAACTACTTACACAATTAAGCATGTCTTTAAAGGAATTCAGGGAGAAATTGAAGACCAAATTAAAACTGTTACTAAAAACGCTTTAACCAATTCTTCTGTTCAGTTAACTAACCAAGATAAGTATCACGACTTTCAAGAAAACGGATTTGAGTGGCAGTTGCCGCCAAGCGCAGAAATTATTAAAGCAGACGGTTCAACTGAGTTTACAATTACCTATGTTCGCCGCGAGTTTGACGTGACTTTCAATGTTAACTACAAAAACCAGTTCACAGGTGAAATTAAAAATATTCCAAACTCTCAAAAAATTAAGTTTGAAGGTAAAGCAAAACAACCTCAAAACAACCTAACAATTTCTAAACATGGAAGAACTTACGTATTTAAACACTGGCAACTTGAGTCTACTATGAACGGAGTTTACTCAGAACAACAGCCTTATGATTTTTCAAAACCAGTTTTAGGCAATGTTTCTTTAGTTGCCTACTTTAAAGAAACTATAGAAAAAGTTACTTATAAAGTTGTACACTACCTTGAAAAAACAGGTAAGGAAGCCGCTCTAAACGGACAATATGACCGAATTGAAGAAATCAAAACTGACCAAAAAGTGGAAGATGGTGCT
>CAUUIC010000097.1:0-2648 GCA_963545125.1 uncultured Acholeplasmataceae bacterium | reverse complement strand
CCTTTTTCTTCAGTCTTATAACTGGAATATTTTTATCTAAGAGTCTGATTTGCTCTTCGGCTAATTTAACTTGGTTTTCAGCGCCATCTACTGCGATTAAATCTGGTAGATAAGCGATTTCTTGGTCTTGAATACGCCTTGAAATTACTTCTTTGATCCCAGCAAGATCGTCGTTTTTAGGTGTATTTTTTAAGTTAAACTTGCGGTAAAGTGACTTTAAAAACTGTCCATTTTTCAAAACTATACAACCAGATACTTGCGCCTGTCCTTGAATTTGTGCGTTGTCATAAGCCTCAATGGTCTCCGGCATAAAACCAATTTTACTTTTCAGTTCTTCCAGTCCTTTTTCTAAGATTAAAGACTTTTCTAAATATACAGCACTGAACTTAGTCAAAATACTTTCTGCATTTTTTTGAGCAAGTTTTGTCAAGTCATGTTTTTGGCCTTTTTTTGGAATTTTGGCAAGTTTGCCAAATCTAGTGCTAAAATCTTCTTCCTGAAAATTATCTGAAAACAACAGTTCATCTGAATAAATTCTAGATTCATATTTGGTCTAAATATTGAAGTGCGTAGTATTTAGGATCACCTACATACTCAAAAATATTTCTTTTCTGGTCAACGGTTTTCCCAAACCTTTGAATCAAAATAGAAATAGCCACGTATTTTTCGTCAAACGCAAGACCAACAATATCTCTGTTTTGTGAGTCGTTGCTGTTTACGGTTTGATCTACTATTGTTACTTTAATTGCTTCAATTAAATTTTTAAAATCTAGTGCTAACTCAAAGTCTGAGTTTTCTGCACACTGCTTCATTTTGGCGGTTAAAGTTTTTAAAATGTCTTTGGCCTTAGTTTGAAAAACACGCTTAACTGCTTTAGTGAGTTCTTTTGCTGTAAACTCTTTTTCTAAATCAGATATACCTAAGTTATTTGCCAAACCTGTTAAGATATCTTGGTCAGTTTTAGAAATTTTTCCAACTCTTTTAGGAAAAATTCTATTCAAAGTCTCACAAGTTTCTCTTGCTTGAAAAGTATTTGGAAACGGACCAAAACCATTGAAGTTAAATTTACGCACCCTTTTGACCAAAAGTTTGGTGTAGGGTTTATCTGTGACCACAATGTATGGATACGTCTTGTCGTCAATCAGTCTAATGTTGTATTTTGGTCTGTATTCTTTAATTAAGTTTTGCTCTAAAATCAGCGCATCTTGCTCAGTGTTGCAAACCACATACTCAAGATTTTCAATTTCTTTAACTAAAAGTGCGGTTTTGCCTAAAACTTTGCCTTTAAAATAAGAAAGTACACGATTCTTTAAGTTTTTTGCTTTGCCAACATAAATAACGCGACTATCTAAGTCGCGCATAATATATACCCCAGGGTTTTGGGGTAGGTTTTTTAAATTTTCTTCAAGTGTTAATTTCATATCTTAGTTTTAAACTAAGTTATCTTGAATTGAAATTAAAAATCAATTTGGACGTTTCCAGCTAGAATTTCTTCAAGCGCTTTGCCAACTTCTTTGTCACAAAGTGAGTTTTCAACGTGAACTTTTTTACTTTGAATAAGTTTAGCAACTTTGGCAGAAGTATAGGCCAACTTATATTTTGAGTTGATAATTTTAGTCAGTTCATCAATTGAAGGATAACGCATTCCATCTTTTTGTTTATTCATAAACTATTTCTCCTTTTGAATTTCTTCTATATAACTTAAAAATCTACGTTCAGAAAGACATTCCTCGGCCAAAACGATAGCCTGCAGAGTTTCCACAGTTTTAGAGATTTCTGAGTTTATAACTATGTAGTCATATTTATCTGCATATTTAAACTCGTTTTTCGCTTTTTCAATGCGCTCTGAAATTCTTTCATCAGTTTCAGTTCCGCGTTGTTTTAATCTAGAAATTAAATCTGCTTTAGTAGGTGGTGCAATAAATATATAAATTGCGTCAGTTAACACGCTTCTTGCCATTAAAGCACCGTTGACATCAATTTCTACCATCACGTTTTTACCAGTTCTTCTTAGTCTCTCAACTTCTTCAAAAAGTGTACCATAGTAGTTGCCAACGAAATAATTCCATTCTAAAAACTCATTATTTTCTAGTTTTGCTTTGAAATCTTTTTCGGAAATAAAATAATAGTCAACTCCGTGTTTCTCTCCGTTTCTAGGTGCTCGTGTGGTCGCTGAAACTGAGAAAACAAAATTATTTACTTTTTCAAACAACGCCTTTCTAATTGAAGATTTGCCTACCCCAGAAGGACCAGACATCACAATTAACAGGCCTTTTTTTGCTTCTTTCATAGAGTTAATTATATATTATATTTTCGCTTTTTAAAAGTATTTATTTAAAATAAAAAAGCTTGGTTAAAACAATTTAGCAGAAAGGAGAAGAATGAACCACTAAATTATTTTATCCAAGGCTTTTTAAACTAAAATAAAGGAAACTATTCAGGTTTTTGAATTTCTAACTCAAGTTCAGCCATAATTTCGGGGTTTTTAAGTAAGTATTGTTCTACTTGCGCTTTGCCTTGACCAATTTTTTCTTCTTTTAGAGAAAACCAAGAACCTGCTCGTTGAATTAGATTTTTTTCAACCGCTAAATTGATAACTTCTGAAACTCTTGAAAAACCAGTTCCATATCTAAGTTCTATAGAGCAAG
>CAUUIC010000096.1:0-2662 GCA_963545125.1 uncultured Acholeplasmataceae bacterium | reverse complement strand
TACCTACGGCAAGCGGTCAAGAGACTACCTAATGCAAACTACTACACCGAAAACGTTGTTGACGTTGTTCCAGTTCAGGTTGCCGTTGGAGTTGATGTTGCGCGTGTTCGGGTTAGAGTTAGGATACTGAGTACCTAGCCACCAGTTCTGGTGGTTGCCACTGTTGTAATAAGGCATTGACTTTCTTAACACATCCGAGCCATTTTTTTAACTTATTTTTTTGAAATATATTTACGATATCTGTCGTAGTCAGAAATTATCCAACCTTTAAGTGAATTTAGAGTTTTTAAGTGTATTGTTGAAAGCACTGAAAACTCATGTGGACTAAGTGCGTTTTCTTCTAAGTAAATTCCAAAGGTTACTGCTTGAACCATTAGAATTTCAATAGCGTTTTCTTGATAACTACGCCTTTTCTTGGGCCTTGAATACAGATTCACGGCGTTTGCCAGTGTGATTTGTTTTATCAAAAGAAGCAGTTCACGACGTGTCTCTGCAAGCAGTGAACTTCTGGTATTTTTATCTTTCTTGTGATAATACATTTTAAATTGTCTAAATAGTTGTTTTGCATTTTCCAAAACTTCTAGTTTTGGATTTGAAAACTCAAATAGCGCCAGTACTTCTTCGTTAGTTTGGGTTGGAAACTCTTCATTTGGTGAGTTATCGTTGTCTAAAACGTTTTCGTATGTTTCTTGAAATAATTCTTGGGTGGTTTTGGGGTTTTTGCTGTTGTCTTGATTCATTTTTTATACTTTCTTTGTTTGTTTTGCCTTTGGTGTAAAAGAAAACTCAGATTTAAGTGTATAGGCAAAACAAGGGAGTTCTGTGTTTTTAAGATTAGCAACTTCGTATAGTCTTTTGTCTATGTGTTCCATTACGAAGTAGTTACCTGCTGAAAACATTTTTGTGTGTTTTAGTGCTTCCCAAGTTTCAAAAATAGAGAAGAACTTACCAGTTCTCTTGATTTCATTGATTTCGTTGAAAGTCAACGAAATCAATGGCAAGAAATTTTTAAAATTGGTTTGGGAAATTGTTTTGCTAAATATTGGCATAAACTGTTGGAAAAACAAAACAAGTTCTTGTTTTTGCCTAAAAATTGTTTCAATTTTTGTGTCTTTAATTTGTAAAACTTCTAATTTAGCGGTATTAAATTTTTTTGGAGTGTAAATGGTAATTCCGCTTTCTTTGCTAAGGTCAAGAATGCTTTTTTCAAAATCAGTTGCGAGCAACTTAAAGTTTTGAAAAGTTAGAGATAGTTTGATGAGTTTTTGTTTAATTAAGTTAATTTGTTTTGTATCTGAAATGAATGCGGAGTATAGGTTCACAATCGCAAGGTCATAGCCAAGAATAGGAACAAGCAAAATGTATTCATTCATTTTGCCTTTAATTGGTGAAGGCAAAATGAAGGGCATTGCAAATACAGGCATTAAGCGATCTACGTCTCTTTTAAATAAGGAGTAAATTAGCGGAGTTATTGCAGGGATTGTGCTGATTTGGATGTTTTTGTGGACAAACTTGCCAATTTGGCTAAGTTCGTACTTAGTAAGGGCGTATAAATTAGTTGGAGAAACCGCCAGCGGTTCAAAAATTAGTGCTGATACTATCGCTCTTAGGTTACGCTCCAGTCTATAAATTGTGCCATCAAACCTTTTGTAGTCAAATGAATGGAAGTTAAGCGCTTTGTGGTTTGCATAAATTAAGCGTTCGCCTAAAAACTTAGCTCTTCTGGTATTGTGGTAGTTAAAAGAAATGTTTGTGTTAATTTCATTTATTTCTTTATCGCCTAATTGGGCGATGTTTTCTGATTTAATAATTTCAGTTAATTCATCGGCTAAGTCAAATTCATCTTTGTCTTGATTTGATTTACTATTGTTCATTTTTCTCCTTCTTTTTTAAAAAGTTATCCACATTTTAAATTCAACTTCGCTGCGCTTCGCTTTTGCGAAGCGCAGCGAAGTACCCCTAACTAGAGTTTCCGCAACTTACTAATTAGTACTCCAAAAAATCGGAAGATGGCTTTTTGAAAACCTGAAAGGTTTTCAAAAAGCTGATTGCACAAATTAAAGGATTGTTCTATGTGAGAAAGCCACGCAGTGGTAAAATCTCTGAAAATAAAAATAAAAGAGAGTACCTACGGCAAGCGGTCAAGAGACTACCTAATGCAAACTACTACACCGAAAACGAGGTGGACGTAGTGCCAGTTCAGGAGGCCGCTGGAGTCGATGCGGCGCGTGCTCGGGTAAGAGTTAGGATACTGAGTACCTAGCCACCAGTGCTGGTGGTAGCCACTGTCGTAATAAGTATAATAAGTTGCACTTGGAATAAAACTCATATTAGCACCACGATAATACTGCTGATATCCAGAATAGTGATTTAAAACAGCCTTGGCGTAATCAGTAGAATCTCGTTTTAATTTAGGGTGACTATTATTGTTTGCATCTAAAATAGGTTTAACTGAAAAATCACCGTTATCATATGTTGGCATATAAGTATTTACACCGATAATTTTCCCAATTTCTTCAACCATAGCCCTAAAAATAGAATGCTCAGGTTTGCCGTTATCAGAGTAACCATTGTAATAAATGTTGAATAGTGAAAAGTCAATAATGTGTTTAGTAAACCAAGTTCTTTGTTTAGGAATTTTTGCAAACTCAACATCTTCAAA
>CAUUIC010000095.1:0-2732 GCA_963545125.1 uncultured Acholeplasmataceae bacterium | reverse complement strand
TTGAAAAAGAAAGAAAACGAAAAATTCCTCAAAACCCAGCGGTAGTCGGAATAGTAACTTCTGCTACAGGTGCTGCACTTAGAGACATGAAAGAAAACGCATATAAACGTTTCCCCTTAATTGACTTTATTGTTTACAACACTGTAGTACAAGGTGAAAACGCAGCCAAGGAAATTAAAAAAGCAATTGAACTCGCAAACTTAGAAAAAAAAGCCGAAGTTTTAATTGTTGGACGCGGCGGTGGCGCTAAAGAAGATCTTGAGGCGTTTGATACCAAAGAAGTTGCAGACGCTATCTATTTTTCTAAAATCCCTGTGATTTCTGCTGTTGGACACGAAAGAGATGTCTCAATTTCTGACTATGTTGCAGACGTTTCTGCGTCTACTCCAACAGACGCCGCTGCACTAATTACTCAAATTACAACTGTTGATTTTAAAAATAAGTTAGCCGAGTTTAACCACACAATTTTGACTAATTTAAAAAACAAAGTACACCAAGAAAACGCAGAACTGAGAACCTGCGAAGCGGCCTTGGAGCGAGTGTCTCCACTAGGTAAGCTAACCAAACTTCAGCAAGAACTACTTATATTTAAAAACCAAGCGAAGTTAGTGCTCACTGCTCTTTATTCAAAAAAACAAGCAACACTTGCGCTGGCTCTGCAAAGATGTAGAAACTCACTTATCAACACTTACAACAAAAACGCTGAGTATTTAGATGAACTCACGGCTAAACTTCCAAACCTGCACAAAACCATAAGTGCTGCGCAAAGTCAAATTGCTGACTTTAAACTAAAACTGCCAAATATCCCTGAAATTATTAAAAATAAAGAGTTTCAGTTAAAACTTTTTAAAGAACAACTTAACAACTTTGATTTAAATAAAAAACTTGAGCAAGGCTATGCGTTAGTTTTTAAAGACCAACAAGTGGTTAGAAGCGTGAAAGAAGTTAATGGTAATGATAGCCTTGAAATTAAATTAAAAGACGGTAATTTAAAAGTAGTTGTCACTAACATAAAAGGAGAGTAAAAATGAACAATTCAGAAAAAAACTTAGAGTTAAAGACACTGTTTGCAAAAATAAAGGAAAACATTGATAAGTTAAATCAAGAAAACGACATCATGGTTTCAATTGAACTTTACAAACAAACCAAGAACTTAATTCAAAAAGCTGATACGATTTTAGAGGTTGCTAAAAAGGCAATCGAAAATGAGCAATAATTTTAATTTACTAAATTTTTTACCTGCTGATTTAAAGAAAATCAAAGTCCAAGAACTGCCCGAACTTTGTGCAGAAATTAGGGAGTTTATTAAAGAAAACATCTTAAAGTCAGGTGGACACCTTAGTTCTAATTTAGCAACAATCGAACTGACCGTAGCCTTGGTTTATTTACTTGACTTAGATAAAGACCGACTGCTTTTTGACATAGGGCATCAGGCATATACCTACAAAATTTTAACTGGTCGTGGCAGTGGGTTTCTTAATTTTAGCGAAAGAAAAATTTCAGGTTTTACTGCATACAGCGAATCTAAATATGATTTTTTTGAAGCAGGACACGCATCTCAATCTCTATCTGCTTTGGCGGGATTTGTCTTAACAAACCCATTAAACAAGAATGTAGCGGTAATAGGAGACGGTGCTCTAAACTCAGGAATTGCCTTTGAAGGGCTAAATACTTTGAGTGGATACAACCTACCAGGTACCGTTATTATTAACAATAACAAATGTTCAATTGTAGAAAACGTTGGTGCTTTTAGACACACTTTAAATGACCCAATCAAAGCACGCTCTTACTTTGAAGCACTTGGTTATCAGTTTTTTTACCTTAAAGAAGGCAACGATGTTATTGCTTTAATAGATTCATTAAAAACTGTTTTAAAGGTGCGAAAACCAGTTATTTTCTTAATTGAGACAATTAAAGGAAAAGGGCTTTTTGAAGCGGTTTCAGATGTGAGCGGTAAGTATCATTCATACAGTAGTTCAGCTCAAACTCAAACCCCTTACATCATGGGAAAACTGATTTCTGAGTTTGCAAAACTGCGTGATTTTTATTTAATTGAAAGTGGCATGGAACTTGGCAATTTTACCAAAGACTTTAAAGAAAAATACCCAGATAGATTTATAGACTCAGGTATAGCCGAAGGAAACTCAGCAATGTTGGCCGCTAGTTTAGCCTTAAATAAAAAGAAAGTAATATTGCCGTATTACACTACCTTTATTCAGCGCTCGCTTGACTACTTGCTTTCAGATATTGCCCGAGTTAATCTAGACGTAACGCTACTTTTAAACTCAGCGTTTTTAACAAACCGAGACCCTTCAACTCACCAAGGAACTTACTTTACTAAATTGCTTAGTTGTTTTCCAAACACTAAAGTTTTTGCCTGTGGGCTGGACACCGATTATACAACACTACTTTCTTCTACTTTGGATTTACCTGGACTAAAGGCGATTGCTTACCCAAAACTACCCCTTTTCGAAGACCTAACCTCAGAAACTTTTTCTATTAAGTTTAAAAAAGAGCCGTTTTGGCAAACTCTGAAAACTGGCAAAGACACTTTGGTTTTAAGCTACGGACCGATTTTAAAAGAAATTTATCAAAACTTAAAGCAAGATTTCACACTAGTTAACGCAAGACTAATTTCTCGAATAGAAGACGAAGTTAATTTTTTAAAACAAGTCGAAAAACACACAAAAATAGTAGTAGTTGAAGAAGCAAGTTCACTGCTTTATAGTTTA
>CAUUIC010000094.1:0-2821 GCA_963545125.1 uncultured Acholeplasmataceae bacterium | reverse complement strand
GTTTAAAACTTTGACTGACTCAAGCGGTAAGTTAAGTGAAAATACAGAGCAAAAACCTGTTTTTTCACAAATCTATCAATATAACTTCCAAGAATAAAAAAAGCAACTTTCGTTGCTTTTCTAAAAATAATTAAATTATTGCCTTCTGGTTTTTAAACAAAACGGCCGTTTGCGTCTCTAAAGCCACCAAAGATGATTACAAAGAAATCAATCACGGCGCCAATTCCAAATAAACCACCAGTTAAAAGCCAAAGAATACCAGTTCCGATTTTGCCAACGTAGAATCTATGTAATCCAATTAAACCAAAGAAGAAACATAGAAGAAAAGCAATAATTCTTGATTTGCTACTTTTGTCTGTCATTTATAAACTCCTTTCCGTTATTTTCATTATAAAAAAACAAAAGTAAAAATTCAAGACAAAGAAGCGTTGTTTTTAAGTAAATTAAAAAAGTAATTTAACCCATTAGTTAGGCTATTTTAAAATAAATAAAGGAGCAAAATATGCAATTTAGAAACTTATTTAAAAAACTGTTTTATTTACACTAGTTATATTTTCAGTTGTCTTTTTGTTTGCGTGCAAGAAAACCCCAGAACCAAGTCCAAACCCTTCACCGGGTCCAGATAATCAATATAAAGCACACGAACTAGATAAAACCTACTATCAAGGTGTTAACTTTGAAACCAAAAATGACGATGAGTTAATTAAGTCGCTTAGAAAAGTTACACGCGAAAAACACACCACATACACTTCTTACAACGAAGTTAAATACCATTTAACCGAAACCGATAAACTAGATAACGGCAAACTTTGGGGAATGTATAATGGAGAAGAGTTTCAACCAAAATGGACTGGTGGCAGGCCTTGGAATCGCGAACACGTATGGGTGAATTCTAGACTCGGTGTGGAAAGAGTAAAAAGTGGTGAACGTACGTTGGCCTCAGATTTACATAACTTAAGAGTGTGCAATAGCGCTGTAAACAGTGAAAGAAACAATTTCTTTTATGTTGCCAGAGACAAGTCAGGCAATTACTTTCCTGATAATGCACCTGCGCAACTGGCAAGTAGCAGAAAGTACTTTCCAAGTTATAAGCATGGTGGCGATGCGATTCGTATATTACTCTACATGATAATTCACTACGCTGAGCTAAATTTCGCGGTCAAAGAACCTTTTGGAATGACCTATGTACCAGAAGGTGCGTACATTGGAAATGTCGATGACTTTGCTTACTTGCTTAAAAAAGACCCAGTTGATCAGTTTGAAATTAACAGAAACAATCGTATCCAAAAAATTCAGGGTAACCGCAATCCTTTCATTGACCATCCTGAAATTGCCTACAGGGTAGTTAAGTATTTCCAAAATCATAAAAACAAAGAACTAAACGAAAGAAAACGAGTATTTGAAGTTGAGTTTTTTATTAAAGCAATTTCAGAAAACCAAACTAGATATTCATATAACAAACTTCAAGACTGCTAGACAAAACTTAACCATCAAAAAAGACCAGTTAAACTGGTCTTTTTTTAATTTCATAACAAATTTGCTTAAAAAACTAACGAATTAAGCCTTTAATTTGGTGAATTAAACCGTATTCAATCTCGGTTGGTTCAAACTCAGCGTGTTCACCAGTAAACAGGCGGTCGCGAAGCGGGAAAGAATAGCTAGACCCGTTTGAAAATTTCAACACTAAGTTAAAAGTTTCTCGGCGCGGATTTGTAATGTCGTCTAGTTTGTATTCAGTGTCAAGAGATACAACGTCTGTATATAGCACGTCAGTTGAAGAAATTGGGTAAATAAAGTCATAGTTGTAGTCGGCTCTCGCAGTATACACTTTAATTGAGTCTGGTGCGAAGAACAGCAGAGTTAAATTAGCGGTTTCGTAAAAAACTTCTTGGGTATCTCCGTCTTTTAGCACAACTTTGAAGTTTAAGGTTGTTTTTCTTAAAATATCTGGAGTTTTGACTAACATAAAGTTATTAAAATGATATTCAGCCGGATCTAAGTTAAATAAACGGCAGGCTTTGTTGAAAGCCTTACGGTCAGTTTCATAAATATACTGACTAGCCTTTTCATAACCATAACTTTTTGGGTTGTCTAAAAAGAATTTATGCATAAATTCTAAACGGTTTTTGTCCATATAATACCTCTTTGAAATGAATTTTTAGCCAAAAGGGCTAAGCGGTTAGTTTTGTTTAATTTTAGTTTAAGTTAATTTAAACTATTTCTTTTCAGTGTGAACAGTTGTTTTGCGTTCACGCGCACAGTACTTGTTAAAAGAAAGTTTGTCAGGTGTGGTTTTTTTGTTTTTATTTGTGTAGTAGTTTTCTTCTTTGCAAGATGTGCAAACTAATTTTACTTTATCTCTCATAGTTGTGTCCTTTTTTTAATATTTATGTTAATGGGTGTTTGAATTAAAAGAAAGTTTGGCGAGCAGCGGCCTTAACTTCTTTAGATGCTGCAAACGGAATTCTAGTGGTTAGCGACATTTTAGCAGCTACAATTTGTTTAGTTGGCCAAACAAATAAATTACGGTTCCACTGATCTACAATGTCGTTGTAGTAAATTCTAGCAGCAGTAATTTCTCTTTGTGTATTGGTATTGTCGCGCATTGCGCTTTCAATAACTTGATTTGACTTAAGTTCAGGATAAGCCTCAAACGCTAGGTTGATTTGCGAGAAACCACGGTCAACTTGAGCCTGGATGTCATTTCTAGTCTCTTCGTTAATTTGACCCGGTTTTACTCCACCTCTTAGTGCGGCTACTCCTTCAAACACATCTTTTTCGTGTTTTACTTGTTGTTTAACTAAAGCAGCGACGTTTTTAA
>CAUUIC010000093.1:0-2837 GCA_963545125.1 uncultured Acholeplasmataceae bacterium | reverse complement strand
CCTAAAGTACCTCCGCCCAAAGCGGTTTTAGAAATCAAAAAGAAGAGAGGTAAAGTTCATGAAGCATAAAGTTGACTACTCTAAAACTCCTCTTTTACACGTTGAAAATTTAAAACAACACTTTAAAGTCGGAGTTGGCAAGAACCGTCTAAAGGTTAGGGCCGTAGATGGAGTTTCTTTTGATGTTTACAAAGGCGAAGTTTTTGGCTTAGTTGGTGAGTCTGGTTGTGGAAAAACTACAACTGGCCGCACTATTATTAGACTATACAAACCGTCTGATGGCCGCGTAGTATTAGGTGGCCAGACTATAGTTGCTGGAGTTGGTGATTTAGTTTCTAAACTAAAAAAAGCCAGACGCGAATACAAAACAACCCTGCTTAATTCAGTTTTTCCCAAAACTAAAGAAGCCGTTTCAAGACTTAGTGAGTTTAAAGAAAACTATCTGGCAGATAAGGCTAAAATTCAGAAATTTCGCCAAGACTTAAAGGCTGAGTATTTAGCAGAACGCGAAAAAAGTCTGCTTTATAAAAACAAGATTTTTGACATTAAAAACTTTTATGCTGCAAAGGTGCAAAAAGGTAATTTAAACTACAAAGTAGAACGTGAAGAAATTATTTCTTTTACATACAACGCAAAGGAAAAAGAATACAAAATTGCTCTAAAAAAAGCCAAAAAAGCATACCGTCAAAAAATTATTGGCATTAACGACTCAGCAGCACTTACTAAAAATACCAAACTTGAGTTAAAAAAAGACTTTGAAGAGCAATATGCGCAAACTATACTGAACCTAGAAAAAGAGTATTTGCCTTTAATTGAAGAAAACTCAAAAACTATCATTTCTAAAGAAGAAATGCAGGCTAAATTAAAAGAGTTAGACGCATTTCATAAAGAAAAAACCGACATTCAGTATGTTCGCGAAGCCAATGAAATCGCTGACTTTAAAGCAAACGCCGACCTTCCAAAAAAAGGTTATTTAAAAAATTATTTACTTGCACGACTTTTTGCTTGTTTTGGACTTTCTAAAAAATACGCAAAAGATGCAGATAAGTTAAGCGAAATTACGACAAAATCTGCTAAAGACTTTAGTGAACATAAGGCACTTAAACGCCGCAGATTTGTGAATTTCTTTAAATATTGGTTTAAAGAAAGACCAAGATTTTTAGCAGTTAAACTACTTGAGTCTTGCGCGTTTCTATTTACTCGCATTAAAAACTACTTTATTTTAACTAAAAATAAATTGGTTTTAGCGAAAACCAAAAAAGGCCTACTTTTTAGACCTTTAACTAAAGAAAACTACGCATACATTGTAGAAAACTCAAAAGTACTAAAAAAGTTCAGCCCTAAATACCAAACTTATCTAGACGCTAAACTAGACTTTTTAGAAAAGGCTAAAGCATTAGTTAAACAAATTAAGTTTGTTTCTCGTGAGCACCGCTCTAAATCTGCAAAAGTAGCCGCATCTAAAATTCAAATGATTTTCCAAGACCCAATTTCTTGTCTAAACCCACGTATGACTGTGCAAGAAATTATCGCAGAAGGTCTTAGAATCAAAGGTATTAAAAATCGCAGAGAATTAGAAGAGCGAGTTACAAAAGCGCTACTTCAAGTTGGGCTAGCTCCTGAATACGCAACTCGCTATCCGCATGAGTTTTCAGGTGGACAAAGGCAAAGAATCGGAATTGCTCGTGCACTTGTCATGGAACCCGAAGTTATTATCGCGGACGAACCTGTATCTGCCTTAGACGTTTCAATTCAAGCGCAAGTTATTAACCTACTTCAAGACTTAAAAGAAAAACTAGGCCTAACTATTTTGTTTGTGGCCCACGACCTTTCGGTTGTGAAGTTCTTTTCAAACCGTATTGCTGTGATGTTTTACGGCAAAATTGTGGAACTCGCAGATTCAGATGAACTGTTTAGAAATCCACTACATCCTTACACCAAATCTCTGCTTTCTGCAATCCCTCAGCCAGATCCTGACTACGAACGCAGTCGTAGACGAATTTACTACGATCCGAGCACACACCCTTACGACGTTGAAGCACCTGAAATGGTAGAAATTAAACCTGGTCACTTTGTTTTCGCTTCACCAAGCGAAATTAAGGCAATGCAAGTAGAAATTAAGGAGGCAAAATAATGGCAAAAAAATTACTAATTGTCTTGTTTTCTTTTTTAACTTTAATTTTATTTACGGCTTGTGGTTCATATAAAGTTAAAGGCATTCAAATTGCTTACTATATTCCTCAAGGATACCTTGCACCAAGTGAGTTTCAAGAAGTTCCGACAGACGGAATTAAGTTAAGTAAACCTGTTGCCAAGAAAGTTAACGCTAAAGGTAAAGTTATTCAACCAGGATATGAACTTTTTGCTCCTGCTAAAATATTCGCTTGGTACTTAGACCCTGCACACACAGAAGAGGTTAACTTTGATACACACCGTTTTAAAGAATCTGCTGCTTTATTTGCCAAAATTGAGTTTACAGAAATCAAAATCAATTTTGCTCAACTTCAACCAGGCACTGTGATAGAAGGAGATATTCCTACTAAATACGACTTTACAAAAGGAACTAACCTGCCAAGTGCTAAACGAACAGGATACGATTTTAAAGGTTGGTCAACAACCAACCCTAGTCTTCCTGACTTTGATCCGGTTAACTCAGTAGTTCTTTCACTTAAGGAAAAAACATATTTTGAAGACATCACACTTTGGCCGTATTTCTTGCCAGTTGAATATCAAATCACAATTATTGCAGATGGCAAAAGATATGAAGTTGACGTGTTGTTTGGCCAACAAATTCAAAAACTAGTTGAACTAACTAGAGAACTTAAATTCAAATATGG
>CAUUIC010000092.1:0-2844 GCA_963545125.1 uncultured Acholeplasmataceae bacterium | reverse complement strand
ATGTGGTTTACAGACATAAATGCAGCCTCGGTCATCGAAGTAAAACCAGATATTACGATTAAAACAACGATTAGAGCAACGAATACTGCGACCAAGATACCCGTGAGCGGAGGGTTTGCAGACGTTGCAGAATTTAAAATATTTGTGGTCATATTTCTCCTTGATTAGCAACTTTCTTTAAATTAGTATACCACATCAAAACGCAGTTTAACTGCATTTTTCTTCAAAAAAAGCGCAGTGGGCTTCGCACGAGGACAACTGAAAAAAAGCGTTATTTTAGACTTTTTTTGCGTTTCTTTGCTTATTTATTTTCTAGCTTTTTCTAACTTTAGCAAAAATTAGTGCGAATACTAAAAATGCAAAATATACAAGCACTATGACAGGAGATGGTGCGATGTTAGTATTTAGTTGAATTGGTGCAGCAATAGCCACGGTTAAAATCGCAACAACTACTCCAATCAACATAGTTTGAATAAAGTTTCTTCTAAACTGAACCGAAATTAAGACAGGAAATAAAATTAGTGCAGAAATTAACAACGTACCCATCATGCGCATACCAACCGAAATTAGTAGCGCGACTAAAATAGAAAGGCCATAGTTAGTAATTACTTTGTTTGTGTGGTTGAACTTAGCATAACTTGGGTCAAAAGTTTGAGAAACCAAACGTCTGTATTGCCATAAAATAGAGCCTAAAGTAGCAGTGAAAATAATTAGTGCATTAAAGAAATCCAACCATTCCATAGTTGCCAGACTACCGTTGATAATGTTGCCAAGATCGCTTTTAAAGTTAGCACCCCAAAGTGAAATAATTAAGATTCCCAAACTGTATCCAAGGGCCTCAATAACACCAATTGCACTGTCTGAGTCGATTTTGGTGTTTTCAATGATCAACTGTATCACAATTGAAAAGAAAACGGTAACTAACATTGAAACATAGACAGGGTAGTTAGACAAAAGCACACCTAAGGCTATTCCAAAAAACGCAGTGTGCGCAAGTCCGTCTGCGATCAACGCTTGGTTTTTAAGTACGATAAAAGGGCTAAGTAGCGCTGCGGTAACCGCAATTAGTCCGGCGGCGATAAAAATGTAGGTGTTTGAAAACACCCCTAAATTAACTAAATATTGCATGCTTTTCTCTATTTAAAATTTGCTTGTGGAAATCACAAAATATGCCATCGTAAACTATGGCTTTTTCTACGTAAATTACTCGGTCTTTACATTCAAGCACATCAATTCCAGAAAGGTCATGAGTGATTATTAAAACAGTGGTGCCCGATTGAGAAAGTGTATATAAATACTGATAAAACTCGTGTCTAAATTTAGGGTCTAGTGCAGATGCTGGTTCGTCTAGTATCAAAAGGTCAGGTTCGTCTACTATGCTTCTTAAAAAAAGCACACGTTGAAGTTGACCACCAGAAAGTTCAGAAATTAACTTATTTTTTAAGTCAAGAATGTTCATTTCAGAAAGTAGTTTATCAATTCTCACTTTTTGTTCTTTCTTGGCAAACAAGTATTGTTTTTCAAAGCCTGAGTAAATAATTTCAAAAACCGAAGCCGGAAAGTTAGATTTAAATCGCAAAAATTGCGACATGTAGCCGATTTTTTTTGCACCATTTATTACCTTACCGCTGTTTGGTTTTAAAGTTTTTGAAACCAGTTTAACTAGTGTACTTTTGCCACCACCGTTTGGTCCCAAAATGTACATAAAGTCACCTTTGTTAATCTTTAAATTTAGATTTTCAAAGACTGCCGTGTCTTCGTATTTAAACGAAACTTCTTTAAACTCAATCATGTCTATTTACCTAAAAGTGCTAATTTTAAATTAGCTATATTTTCAGAAATTTTTGTCTGAAAAGATATTTTTTGACTGTATTCTTCTTTAGAAACTGCGTGAAAAGTATGAAAAGTTTTAAAAGAAACATTTGAAATGTTGTGTGCTTTCACACTAGATTTAAGTTTTTCTAAAACCTGTTCTTTACCTGTTTCTTGAACGAACACAGTTAAGATTTTATTAGGATTTTTAGTGCCTTTTTTAATTAGTTCAACGAACTCATTTATCGCTTTTATAGTGTCCTCATTTCGGTCTTGTATGGTTGTGTCAATTGGTGTATAACCTTTTAACAAGCCCATTTCAACCATAAATGCACCGATTGAATCGTGACCACAAAAAAGGATTTTTTCATCATTTAAACCAGTTTTAAAATTAGTATTTAGAAAACTAGTAAGGTCATTTTTAAGTGTGATAATTTCGTTTATCAGTGTAGTTTTATTTGTAGCAATGATTGATTTGTTTTCAAATTTTTGAGTAAGTTTTTCGGCAATTTTTTCAATTATTTTTACTGTATATTCCAAACTTGACCAGTAGTGTGAAGAGGCGTGTCTGCGGATATTTTTTTCAGATTCTGAAATTTGTTCACCAGTTTTTAAAAAAGTTTTATCGTTAACACCAAGTGCTTTTTCTAAGTTAAGTGAATCCAGGCTACCGCGTGCTTTTTTGATTTGCAAGTCAACGTTTTCAGAAAAATAAATTAACAAATCACTTTCAATAATTTTACTTTTATCTGTTAAAGTTAACTCTGAATTGTGAATGTTTAAATATGGTGCTCTGGCAGTGCTGACAGTAATTTTTGTATTTTTGGTCAGTTGCTCAACTATTGAATATGTTAAATAAGAACTTGTTACCACGTTAACTTTATTTTTTTGACACGAAAAAAGCGTAAATAAAGCAAATAAAGTTAAGAGAACGATTAAGATTTTTTTCATATTTTTTCCTCGTAAATTATTTTAACTTAACAATTTTGCAATTGCAAACTATTCGCATTTCTACTTTGTGTGTTTATTTAA
>CAUUIC010000091.1:0-2845 GCA_963545125.1 uncultured Acholeplasmataceae bacterium | reverse complement strand
TTTAAACTCAGCCAATTTGTTTTGCAGTTCGCTGAATGAGTTTTGACCAAGGTTACGGATGCTTTTAATTTCTTGGTCTGTCATGTCAAGTAGTTGATCAATTGTTTTAATGCCTTCGCGAGAAAGTGCGTTGTATAGACGAACAGATAAGTCTAGTCTATCAATAGTTAAGTTTTTGTCAACTGCTTGTGCAGTAGTTTCGGCTTCTTCAGCAATATAATCTTGGAATTGCTCTGCGTTTTCAGAAATTTGGCGAACTGCGCCAAATAACTCACTTAGCATTGAAGCGGCTTCAGAAACTGCGTCCTTGGCGTCGATTGCACCGTTAGTTTCAACTTCTAAGATTAACTCATCATACCCGCCTTGTAGTTTTTCTACATTAAAGTTAACGCGTTTAACTGGGGTAAAAATTGAGTCTAGCGCAATTTGTCCGATGTGGTCAAGATACGCTTTGTTGTCGTTTTGAGTAACGTATCCAGCACCAGTTGCCAAAGTTGAGGTAAGTGAAATGCTGGTACCTTTATTTAAATGACAAATTACGTGTTCTGGGTTGACAACTTCAACACCTGCTGGCACTTGCAAGTCGCCAAGTGTAATGATTTCTTTGTCAACATCGTTCAAAGAAACTTGTGCACGGAAACCAGGTTCAATTGAATCTAGACGAAAAATTGCGTCTTTTAAGTTCAAAACTATTTCCACAACTCCCTCTTTAACACCAGGGATTGTTGAAAATTCATGTGGCACGCCTTTGATTTCAACGTTAATCAAAGCAGCTCCCGGAATTGAGGCAAGTAAAACTCGGCGAAGAGCGTTACCAATTGTGATGCCGTAGCCACGGTCTAGAGGTTTAATTGAAAATTTTGCAGTAGTTTTATCTGCAGAAATTACGGAAATTGCGTTTGGTTTTTCAAATTTTAAATTACGCATACTTCCTCCTAGCCACGTGGACGCTTAGGTGGGCGGCAACCATTGTGTGGAACTGGTGTGTTGTCTTCAATTGAAACAATTTCAAGACCAGCAACTTGTAGTGAACGAATAGCAGATTCGCGGCCTGGTCCAGGTCCTTTAACCGAAACCTCTACCTTAATCATACCGTTTTCCATTGCTGCTTTTGCGGCGGCTTCTGCGGTGATTTGGGCAGCAAAGGCAGTTGACTTACGAGTACCTTTAAAGCCTTGTGCTCCGGCTGAAGACCATGCGATGGCGTTGCCATCAAGGTCTGTGATTGTCACAATTGTGTTGTTGAAAGTTGTGTGAATGTATGCTTTGCCAAGAGGTATGTTTTTACGCGCTTTGCGACGTGTGCTTACTTTTTTAGCCATTGTTCATTCCTCCCTATTTCTTTTTATTGGCAATTGCTTTTGCCTTGCCTTTGCGAGTACGGGCGTTGTTTCTAGTGTTTTGTCCACGCACTGGCAGTTGTTTACGGTGACGAATACCGCGATATGAACCGATTTCCATTAAACGTTTAATGTTTAGGTTAACATCACGACGAAGGTCACCTTCAACTGTGTATTTTGCAACTTCTTTGCGAATTTTAGATAAATCGTCGTCGTTTAAATCTTTAACGCGAACGTCTTCAGAGATTCCAGCATCTTGAAGAATTTTTTGAGCAAGTTTAACCCCAATACCGTAAATGTAGGTAAGTGAAATTACTACTCTTTTATTTGAAGGGATATCTACCCCAGCGATTCTGGCCATATTTTGATCTCCTATCCTTGTCTTTGTTTATGGCGTGGGTTTTCGCAAATTACACGCACATAACCTTTTCTTTTAATAACTTTGCAGCTATCGCACATTGGCTTAACTGATGATCTGACTTTCATAAGTCCTCCTTATTTTTTGCGATAAATAATGCGGCCTTGAGTTAAATCATATGGTGATAATTCTAAAGTTACTTTATCGCCAGGTAAAATGCGTATGTTGTTCATGCGGATTTTACCAGATACTCGGGCCTTAATTTCGTGTCCACTTTCTAGTCTGCATAAAAACACAGCACTAGGTAGTACTTCAACAATGACAGCATCTATTTCTATTTGTTCTTTTCGCATAGTTTAGTACCTATTTATTTAAATTTTGGGAGTAAGTATCTCATATCCGTCTTTAGTGACGTAGACAGTATACTCAAAGTGGGCAGCGGGTTTGCGGTCTTTAGTGACAGTTGTCCAACCGTCTTTTTGAATTTTTACTTTGTGTGAACCAAGATTTACCATAGGTTCAACGCATAATGTCATACCTTCTTTAATTTCGGTGTGTTTCATGTGTTGATTGAAGTGAAAAATGTATGGATCTTCGTGTAGTTTTTCGCCAATTCCGTGGCCACAAAACTCACGTACTATGCCATATTTAAAAGGTTTTAAGTAGTTTTCAATGGCTTTACCGATATCTGTGATAAAGTTGCCTGGTTTAACTACAGAAAGTCCTTGCATCAAGGCTTCTTTAGTTCTTAAAACTAAGTCTTTTACCTCAGGGCTAACTTCGCCAATTTCGTAAGTCCAAGCAGAATCTGCGTGCCAACCATCTTTTTCTACACCTAAGTCAAGCGAAATAATATCGCCATCTTTTAAAACCACGTCTTTAGAAGGAATGCCGTGCACTACACAGTCGTTAACACTCGCACAAATTGAGTGCTTGTAGCCTTCGTAGTTTAAAAAAGAAGAAACAACACCACGGTCTGCTAAAAACTTAGCCGCAACTTCGTCTAGTTTAAGAGTAGAAACACCTGGTTTTAAGTGTTGTTCAAGTTCTTTTCTTAGTTCTGAAAGAATCCTACCGGATTCTTTCATTTTACTAAGTTGTTCAGGGGTTTTAATAGTAATCATAACTATTTACCTAAAACCTCAAT
>CAUUIC010000090.1:0-2855 GCA_963545125.1 uncultured Acholeplasmataceae bacterium | reverse complement strand
TTCAATTTAGATAAAAACCTTTCTGAGACTCACACTAAAACTGAAAACGAAATTCACAATATCACTAGAAACATCACAACTAACTATATTACTAACACTAAAAACAACACAGACGGAAAAGTCTACACAGAATACTCAGAAGGCACTGTTGCTGGCATGGGATGCTGCTGCCGATGCTGTGATAATAGTAAGTTATCAGATCACGAGTTTAACAACATGGTAATCAACGGTGGCTACTTTGATTCAAACGCAAAGGCTAAAGAAGCCGATGAAAAAGAAGCGTATAAAGTATTTTCACTTAAAGAAAGAGAAGCAAAAAAACCACGTGCTATTGAAAACCAGGCTGTACTGCCAGCTGGCTACTACGTGCAACCACAGCAGATTGACGACAGAGGTTGGTTTAATCGCCTACTTGCCTTCCTTGTGTTCCTTGGCCTGTTAATTGCCACAGTTTCGTTTATCTTACTTTACTTTGACGTTTTAAAACTGTAGTTAAACACACAAACATTAAAAGTTTTAAGAACTGCTTTTTTTGAAAAAAAGCAGTTCTTTTTTTAAAACTAAATAAGAAAGGCATGTATTTTTTTGAAAAAAGTTATTGTTATACAAGGTACAACAGCAAGTGGTAAAACTGACCTTGCCGTGGCTTTGGCTAAAAAATTTAATTTAAAAATCATCAACGCCGACTCAACTCAAGTATACAAAGGCTTTGATATTGGCACGGCCAAAATTACAGACTCAGAGATGCAGGGAGTTGAGCATTTTTTGCTGTCTTTTAAAGATTACTCACCGAACTCTAAATACTCAGTATATGAGTTTCAACAAGCCGTTAGAATTTTAATTGAAAAATCAAGTAAACCTTTAATTATAGTTGGTGGTTCTGGCTACTATTTAAAGTCAGCTCTTTACTCACTTAACTTTCAAGATTCAAAAGAGTTAAAAAATTCGGATATTCCAATATCTGAAAAAATCGCTTATCTTAAAGCAAAAGGTTTTTTAATTGATTTTCAAAATACACGCAAGGTAGAAAATTACTTTCAAACTAGTTCTTTAGATTTTGCTAATTTCAAACAAAGTACACCAATTTACGATATGCTAGTTATCGAAACTGAACTCGCAAGAGAATGCCAGGCCGAAGTTTTTCAAGCCCGCATTGAAACTCAGTTTCAAAGTGGCTTTTTAAATGAAGTCAGAAAACTAAAATCTATGGGCTTGAAAGAGTGCGATATCCTCGGATACCACGAAATTTTAATGTATTTAGATGGACTTGCTACGCTTAGTGAAACTAAACAAAATATTTTAAAGCATACTTTAGACCTTGCAAAAAAACAAAAAACTTGGTTTAAAAACCAAACACAGCCAGACTTGATTTTAGATTATTATGATGAGCATAAACTAACTAAGGCTGAAAAAGCAGTTTACGAATTTTTAGCAAAATGACCAAAATTATTTTTGGACCAACTTTAGTTGGCAAAACTACACTTTACACTTTAATCTCTGACTTAAATAAATTTAGGGTTTTTGACCTTGACCTAGAAATTGAAAAACAAGTTAAAATGAGTTGTCGTAATTTTATTTTAACTAATGGTGAGACTAGTTTTAGAACACTTGAATTAAAAGTTCTAAAGGAGTTAGTGGCACAAAAGCCTGACTATATTTTTTTAGGTGGTGGTTTTATTTCAAATAAAGCTAACCGCGAATTTCTTTTAAAACTGCCAATTAATGATTTTTTACTTTTCTATCTTAAGTTAAGTTATCGTGAATTTTTAATTCGTCAAAACAAAAAAATAAATCAAAACACGCGTCCTTTACTTAACTCAAGTAAACCATTTTTTTTAAAGAGAACATTAGTTGGCAAGAAAATAAAATGCAAAGTTATTGACACTAAAAACTTAGCACCCAAAAAAATTTTAAAAAAAATTATAAACATTAAACCAACTGTTATTTAAAGGAGTTTGAAGATGAAAAAAGTATTAGTATTAAACGGACCAAACCTAGATATGCTTGGTCAAAGAGACACAGCGCATTACGGCGAATTTACTTTAAGTAAGTTAATTAAAGAAATTAAAACTAGATACAAAAAACATTTAAAACTACGTTTCTTTCAATCAAACGCAGAGAGCAAAATCATAGATATGATACATCTTGCGAATACTCGTTTTGACTATGTAGTTTTCAATCCTGCTGCCTTTACTCACTACTCTATTGCTGTCAGAGACGCCGCAGAAATCATTAAAACAAAACTTATCACAGTTCATTTATCTGACATTAGTTTGCGCGAAGACTTTCGCAAAACCGACTTATTTAAAGACATAGCGCTTGCTCAATTTCAAGGCAAAAAACAACAGTCTTACTTTGATGCTTTGGACTATATTTTGGAAAAATAACTGTGTTTTATTGTCTTGAAAACGTCTAGTTTTTTCACAAAGCAAATGTTTATTTTGATTTTTTAGTTTCTAAGTTTTAAAAATAATTTGATTAAAAAAGGCTAAAAGTGTATGTATTTTAGCCTTTTTATTTTGTCTTAAGTAAGCGAACATAAAATCTTAAAAAACATAACACAATATAAGTTTTTAGCCTAACAAAGGCGTTAAAATGCAAAAACTTTCGGTTTTTACATTTTTTAGCTTTATTAAATTTTTGTTAATTATTATATATCATTTAATATTTTTTATATGTAGTAAACTATATAAAATTATTGACATAATTAACATCCATATCCAACTAAAAGCCCTTGTAAGGCTGTTTTTTTTTTTTTTTGGATTTGAATACTCAATTTTAAAAATAAATTGAATATATAATTTATTCAGTAATTTTTTTAAGACTAAAAAAAGGCCACGTTGCCTTTATTTGAA
>CAUUIC010000089.1:0-2869 GCA_963545125.1 uncultured Acholeplasmataceae bacterium | reverse complement strand
CGAGGTCTGGTGTTCAGTCTTTTTAAATTAAACAAATTTTAAAAATAATCATTTAAATACACTGCTTTAAATGTTATAATTGATTTGTTTAGAGAGGTTTTAATAAATGAACAAAAAAACAATTTTAGATGTTGATTTCCAAAATAAAAAAACAATTTTAAGAGTTGATTTCAACGTACCGCTAAAAAATGGAGTAATCACTGATGATAACCGCATCGTTCAGGCACTTCCGACAATTTCTTATTTACTTGAACACGGTGCTAAGTTAATTTTACTTTCACACCTTGGCCGTGTTAAAGAAGAAAAAGACAAGCAAGACAAATCTTTAGAACCTGTTGCCCGCAGATTATCTGAATTACTTGGCAAACCAGTTAAGTTTATTGCAGACTACCGCGGTAAGGCTGTAGAAGAAGCAGTTAGTCAATTAAAATCTGGTGATGTTATCGTGTTGGAAAATACTCGTTTCGCAGATCTTGAGAACAAAGCAGAGTCAAAAAATTCATCAGAACTTGGTAAATATTGGGCTGGTCTTGGCGAAATTTTTGTAAATGATGCTTTTGGGGTTTGCCATCGTGCGCAAGCGTCAAATGTTGGAATCGCAAATCACTTGCCTTGCGTTTGTGGTTTCTTAATGGAAAAAGAAATTAAATATCTTTCTGCTGCAATTCAAAATCCAAAAAGACCACTTGTGGCAATTATTGGTGGTGCGAAGGTTTCTGACAAAATTGAAGTTATTAATAATTTACTTAAGATTTGTGACTATGTATTAGTTGCTGGTGGTATGGTTTATACTTTTGCAAAAGCTCAAGGCGGAAAAATCGGTAAAAGTATTTGTGAACCTGACAAAACAGATTTAGCATTAGATTTACTTAAACGAGGCGAAGGTAAATTAATCGTCGGCCGCGATGTTTATACCGGTAAAGAATTTTCAAATGATACCGAAGTAAATCTGCGTTCTGTTATGGATATACCAGAAGACGAAGAAGGTTTGGACTGTGGTGTTGAAACACTTAAATTATTTAAACAATATATAGATAAAGCAAACACTGTGATTTGGAACGGCCCACTTGGCGTTTTTGAACTTCCTGTTTTTTCAAATGGTACTTATAAAATCGCTGAGTATATCGCTGCAAGAGAAGGCGCAATGACTGTAGTTGGTGGAGGTGACTCTGCTGCTGCTATTGCGAAAGCAAACATGATTGAAAAATTCACGCATGTTTCTACTGGTGGCGGTGCTTCTCTTGAATTTTTTGAAGGTAAAACTCTACCTGGAATTGAGTGTATTTTAGATAAATAAGACCGTGATTGATATAGGACAAAAAATTCATTATTTAAGAGTCAAGGCTAATTTGACAACTAAGGAACTTGCGAACGATATTGGATTCACAAAAGGGTATATTTCTCAAATTGAAAATAACCGCACTTCTCCGTCTTTAGATTCTTTGGAAAAAATCCTTGAACGACTTGGTACTAACTTCCAAGATTTCTTTGGAGCAGCAGAACAGGTAAAAGAAGAAAGTTTAGTAGAAGTTTTTTCAACAGCCAAGTTAGCAGAAGCCGAAGTGGTTGACGAAGAACTCCTTTCTACAAAGTTCCCCCTGCTGCCAACTAATTCTAGTTTTAAGGTAGAAATTGTCGAAATTCAGCCAAACGGACAAACTGAAATTCAAAAGGCTCAAGTTGGCGAAACTTTTGGCTATGTGTTAGATGGTCGCGTGGAGATTTTTCAAAACGAAGAAGTTACTTTAGTTGAACGTTTTGAAACTTTCTACTTTCCAAATATTAAGGAAAATTATTTGAGAAACAAATATTCAAGACCATGTAGGCTTTTACTTGTTAAAACTCCAAGATAATAAAGGAATTATTATGCGAACGAAAATAATTGCTGGAAACTGGAAAATGTATAAAACTAGAACAGAAGCGCTTGACTTTATTTGCGCAGTTAACGAAAAGATTCCAGAAAGAAACAACATTGAAACTGTGATTTTTGCGCCAAGTTTATATGCTCGTTGTTTAGTTAAAAGACAAGGTAATTTAAGAATTGGCGTGCAAAATGTTCACCATTTAGATGAAGGCGCATATACTGGTGAGCTTTCTTTAAAGATGGTGGAACCACTTGGCTTTGAGTATGTTTTAATTGGACACAGCGAGCGTAGACAATACTTTAACGAAACTGATCAAGACGTTAACTTAAAGTTAAAAAAAGTTTTAACTAGTTGCTTAACCCCTGTGGTTTGTGTTGGCGAAAACCTTTTAATAAGGCAAAAAAACGAAGTTTATAACTACTTAGCAAACCAAATTAAATCAGCATTTTTAGAAGTTAGCGCAAACGACGCTAAAAAGGTAGTTATAGCGTACGAGCCTATTTGGGCAATCGGAACTGGAGAAACTGCTACCCCTGAAGTTGCAAACCAAACAATTAAAGGAATTCGTGAGGTTATTGAAAAACTTTACGGCAAAGCAGTCGCTGAAGAAGTTAGAATTCTTTACGGTGGTTCTGTTAAGCCAGAAAACATTAAAGAAATACTTGCAACTACAGACATAGATGGTGCGCTAATCGGAGGTGCTTCTCTTGACTCTGCTAAGTTTATTCAAATGGTAGCCTCTGCAAAATAACTTTTTCTAAACTAAAAAATATAACTAAAAAAGGTCAAACTGATACACAGTTTGACCTTTTTGAATTCTTAGTAAAAAGGCTTAACTAAGCGAAAATACAAGATTGCTAACTAATTTATTTTTAGTGCTTTAATTTGTAATTTAGTTATAAAAAAAAGACTTGATTAAATCAAGTCTTTTTATTTGCTTTAATTTAACTAAGCAATAATTTTAGTTACAGAACCAGCACCAACTGTGTGTCCACCTTCGCGAA
>CAUUIC010000088.1:0-2870 GCA_963545125.1 uncultured Acholeplasmataceae bacterium | reverse complement strand
TTCGCGAAGGTGGACACACAGTTGGTGCTGGTTCTGTAACTAAAATTATTGCTTAATTTAAGTAAGTAAATTAGTTATTTAATTTAAACGAAAAAACATTTTTAAAAAGGCCTTTGGTGGGCTAACCCTACCTTGGCCTTTTTTTGCCAAAAACCAATACTTAAAAAAGGAGCGCGAAAAAATATGAAGTATAAACACTCTAAATTACTTTCTGCAGGTTACTTAAAGGTTTCAGATATACACGAGCTTTACTTTGAGGAACGTGGCTCTAGAACTGGAATTCCTTTGATTTTTATCCACGGTGGACCTGGTGGTGGGTTTTCAAAAAGCGCTGAGTACTTTTTTAATCCACGTAAGTTTCACTATATTTTGTTTGAACAACGCGGAGTTGGCCGCTCTAAACCTTTTTTGGAAACCAAAGATAACGATATTTTTCAAATTGTAGAAGACATTGAAAAAATCCGCAAGCACTTTGGATTCGCTAAAATCTGGCTATTTGGTGGCAGTTTTGGCTCAACTATTGCGCTAACTTACGCGATTCGTTATCCTGAGCATACAGCCGGAATGCTGATTCGCGGGATATTTTTGGCAAGACAAGAAGACTGTGACTGGCTGTATTCAGGAGCTCAGAACTTCTATTGGCCTGAATACAAAGAGTTTATCTCAGAAATTGGCGAAACTAAAAAAGTTGAGGACATCGTACCTAATTACCTTAAAAAAATTACGGCTGCTGACAAAGCAATTAGCGACAGAGCATCTCTTAAATGGGCAAATTACGAACTTTCTTTAGTTTTTCCGGTCAAAAGACCAGAACTTCTGGCAACACAAACAACTAACTCAGAGAGACAAATTGCTTTAATGGAGGCTTTCTTTTTTGCCAATAAAACATTTGGTAAAAACGACAACTATATTTTGACAAACATACACAAAGCTGCCCACATCCCAACTTACATAGTCCATGGGCGATATGACATGGTCTGTCCACTAAAACAGGCTTATTTAGTGCACGAGGCAATCCCTGGCTCAAAGTTGACCGTGGTTGAACTTGGTGGTCACGCCTCTTCTCATAAACCCACTTTTAAAGCAATCCAAAAGTATTTAAAAGAAATCATTAAAAACAATAAATAAGGTAACTAAACTTTTATTTTTATTTAAATTTTTAATATAATATTTACTAGTAGAATACCACTAACGGAGGAATAAAATGATTAAATTAGTAGTAATTAGACACGGCCAAAGTGAATGGAATTTAGCCAATAAATTCACTGGTTGGACAAATGTTGAACTTTCTGAAAACGGAGTAAAAGAAGCCAAAGCAGCAGGTCTTTTACTAAAAGAAAAAGGCTTTATTTTTGACCTTGCTTTCACTTCTTCCTTAAAACGTGCACAAAACACACTTGCCTATGTTTTAGAACAACTTGGTCTTTCTGACATCGAAATCAGACGTTCTTACCTATTAAACGAACGCCACTACGGAGCGCTTCAAGGTCTAAATAAAGCAGAGACTGCAGAAAAATACGGAGATGAACAAGTTAGAATTTGGCGTCGTTCTGCAGAAGTGCGTCCACCTGCTCTAGATTTCAACGATCCACGCCATCCTCGTTTTGACGAGAACTTAAAAGGAATAGATCCAAAAGAACTACCTGCTTCGGAAAACTTACTAGATACAGTTGACCGCGTAGTTAAATACTGGGAAAGCGATATTAAACCAGCACTACTTGCGGGCAAAAAAGTAATTATTGCTGCTCACGGCAACTCTCTTCGCGCACTTTACAAATACATTAACAACGTCTCAACTGCAGACATTATGAATGTTGAGCTTCCTACCGGCAAACCGCTTGTTTTTGAGTTTGACGACAGTCTAAACATTCAAAAAACTTACTACATTTAATATTTAAAAAACCAAAATATCAGGGTCAAGTGAAATTCTTAACTGGTGGTTCAAGCCCACGAGCAACAGTTTAATACTGTTGCAGAACAGGATAGTTTCCTGTGCCAACGGTCAAAGTCTGGATGAAAGATAGGAAGGCATTTATTTTAACTTAAAATGCATGCAATTTGAATTTACTGTTTTTTTTAAAAAACAAGTGAACTAAAATATTTTTAAACTTCCTTGAATCACTTAAAAGGAAGTTAAAATGTATAAAGAAAACCAAACTAATAATCAGAACCGAGAACTTACTAAGTTTGCAATGCTTTTAGCGCTTAGTATAATTTTGGGGTATTTTAAAATCCCGCTTTTTCCACCGCTTAAACTAGATTTTTCTGAAATTGTGATACTCTACGCTATGTTTGAGTTTAAAGTCCCGCTCGTTGTTTTAATGACTATCTTAAGGTCTGGAATAAGGTGGCTAATCAATCCTTCGGCTACTAACTTTCCGTTTATATTTTTTGGCGAGCTTGTTGCAATTTACTGTACACTAACGTTAATTTTGGCAGTATATTTAGACTTTAACTTAAACAAGAAAAAGTATTACCTGATTTCGGTTTTAAACTACACATTAGTTCCAACTGTTTTAATTTTACTAGCTAACGCTTTGTTTTTTATTCCTACCTTTATTTCAGGCAAACCTGCCTATTATACAACCCACATAATGCCAATTTCTAAATATTTAAAAACACTTGCTTCAGTTTACCTACCTTTTAATTTAATTAAGTATTTCGTTGTGGCTGTAGTAGGTCTTAAAATTGTTGATTTTAGAAAACAAAGCACACAAGTCTAAATAAATTTTGATTCAATCCTGCACAACTAAAAAAAGCCTTTAAGTTTTACCTTAAAGGCTTTTTCTCTCAATGAGTTTATTTTAAATAAATAATTGTGACACCCATTTGACCTTCAAACTCTCCACCAAAACGATGGCTTTTAATTT
>CAUUIC010000087.1:0-2897 GCA_963545125.1 uncultured Acholeplasmataceae bacterium | reverse complement strand
GTTTAGTAAACCAAGTTCTTTGTTTAGGAATTTTTGCAAACTCAACATCTTCAAACTTATAGTAATTGCCGTTATACATTTCGTATCTATTACCAGAACTATCTTTGTAGTATTTGCGAGTGAAATTTACTGTGTAGTTAACAGCCTTAGAATTAAATTTAAGTTCACGAACGTCGTCCCTCTCGAATTGTATTCCAGCAGGACTATCAACCTTAGTTTGAGGGTATTTACCAACCAATCTAGTAGGTTCTCCTACATAAACCTTGATTATATGATTTTTTGTAACTAATAAGTTTTTAATTTCTTCTTTAGTTTTTTGACTATTATCTAGTTCTAACTTAACAATACCAAGTTCATTTGCTTCAAACTTACTTTCATCAATTTCGCCATGTTTTTCACCATGTCTAAATGTTTTATTTGGAATAGTAGACGAGTGTCCGTCAACAAGATAAGTCACTGTGTAAGTTTTGCGGTTAATAGTAACGGTTACGTTATTTTGAGTTTGATCTGCGTTCACAGTTAAAGTGTTTTTATCATAAACAGGGTTTTGATAAACAGTGTCATCTGGATTTGAGTACGAAACTGTGTGAACAGAACCAATTTTTGCACTCTTTGTCTCGGTAATCGGATCTTCAAAAGTTCCATCTGATTTTTCTTTTTTAATAGTGTAGGTGATATCTCTATTTTGAAGGTCAGTTTTTGCAAAAATCTCAAGAACAGTTGTTGTTGTTTCAACAACGAACTCACTTTGAGTTTGGCCGTTTTCAGATAAAGCCCAACCTGTGAAGTTATGTGTATTTTTAAGAGTGTATATAGGAAGTGAAACACTTCTGGTTTTCTTAACTTTAAGAGTTTCGTAAGTAAACGAAGCAATACCTTCAGTTTTCTTAAACTTAACTTCAACTTCTTTTAACTTATAGTACTGACAAACTTCAGTTGTGTTGTCGCCAGCCGTTAGTTGTGCTGTTAGTTTGTTTTGAGGGTGAGTAGTGTGTTTCTCGTAAAGTTGGGTGTCTAGACTAGCGTAGTCTTGGTATTGTGCACCATCTTCTACTTTTTGGTCGGACTTGACTTCTTCTATTATTTCATACTGATTGTTTAAAGCACTGTCTTTGCCGGTTTTTTCAAGGTAATGCACAATCTTGTAAGATACTCTGTGAATAATTTCTTTAAAGTAAGCAACTAAAGAAACATCTCCTTGAACTGGGCTCGTAAAGTCATAAGGTTGTTGCTCTGAGTAAGTTCCGTTCATGCTAGACTCAAGTTGCCAGTGTTTAAACTCGTAAGTTCTACCATCTTTAGTAATAGTTGGGTTTGCAGAAGGTCGTTTTACTTTGCCTTCAAATTTAACTTTTTGGCTACTTGGAATATTTCCAGGAGTTCCTGGAAAGTGGTTGTTGTAGTTAACGTTGAAAGTTACGTTAAACTCACGGCGAACATAAGTAATTGTAAACTCAGTTGAACCGTCTGCCTTAATGGTTTGAGCAATTGGTGGCAACTGCACATCAAAACCATTTTCTTGGTAGTCGTGGTACTTATCTTGATCAGTTAACTGCACTGATGAATTAGTCAAAGCGTTTTTAGTAGTAGTATGCTCAGCATCGGCGATATTGTCTTCAGGAATACCTTTAAAGATGTGTTTAATTGTATAAGTAGTTTCTGCTGGCGCAAAAACCGCATATACCTCTTTTAAGTCGCGAGTATACTGAATGTCTTCAACCACTCCATTGTTGGTCTTTGACCAACCAACAAAACGCCAACCTTTTTTAACGCCAACCTGCGGTTGGTAGCTAAAGACATCGCCAACTTTACCAGTTTGTACTTGCCATTGACTTGCGTCTGCTTTGTCTGCGTCGTGCGCAGCTACTTTTGGAGTAACTTCAACCAACACGTCTTTTTCCAGAAACTCTGGTTTTAAGACAATGTCTTTGTTGTAAGCAATTCCTTCTTGAAAAGTTTGGTTAGACTGAGTTTCAATTAGTCTGCTAAACACATAGTCTTTATTGGCAGTTGAGGCTTTTTTAACTGCTTTCATTTTAGCAATTAAGTCAGCCGGCAAGACTTGTGAGTACTTAAGTACAATTGGTTGTTTAAGTTGAGCGTCTACAGAAGAGTCAATTAGTCCACTTTTGTCAAAGTTAACTGTGTAGGTGCGTGCTTTAAAGTATACAGTAATGTAGTGTTTGACGGTTGAAGTTGTAATAGTTACTGATGACACTGAGTTAGCTTGGTCAAAATCACTTTCGTGGTAAGGACGCGGGTTGTTGAAAATAAACTGATTTAAAACCGCTTGAATATCGGCGTCTGTAATTTGGGCGGTTGCTCCGATTGTTCTTGGAGTTGAGATTTTTTGTTCAACTTCTTGGTCTACAGGTTCATTGATCTTTTCCCAAATCATTTTTAGGTAAACTGGACGAGTTGCAGTTGCTTCTTGCCAAATTGCTTTTAGTTTTAAGTTTTTCATAACTTTGATATTTTGAGAAAAATCTATCATTTGACCAGTTTCTTCATCTTGCCAACCTACAAAGGTGTATTCTTTCAGTTGTGCGGGGTCAGTTTTTTGAGGATGGTCAACATCTCTTAAAACTTCTTCAAACTTATAGGTTTGAGAAGTTTGAGTTTCTCCGTTTAGCATACCTGAGTTGTAGTTATACTCAACTAAGTAAGTTTTTCTTTCGTAAGTTAAAGTAAAGGTGGTTTGCCCATTTGCCTGAATTGTTTTGGTTTGACTTTGTGACTTGATTTCAAAACCAGGTTTTGAAATACTGTTGGCTTCAGATACAGTTACTGAACTTCCAACTTGAGCATTTTTGTATTCAAGTTCAACAACATCTTGGCTTTGAACTAAACCTTTATAAATATGCTTAATAGTATATTTAGCAGTTTGCACGTCTTCT
>CAUUIC010000086.1:0-2901 GCA_963545125.1 uncultured Acholeplasmataceae bacterium | reverse complement strand
CTTTTCCCCGGTAATCAACAATCCCACCGTTTTTTTCAACACTTTTAGAAACTATAGTTGAGGAAGTGTTTGGCGCTAAGTGTATCATTTTTGCACCAGTGTCCTGGTCTTGACCTTCACTGGCAATAGCGATAGACAAAGCTTTTCCTTTAGCGTAAGGTCCCGCTAGAATGGTTGATGGGTATTTCATGTTAATACGTGAACCCATATTGCCGTCAATCCACTCCATTTCACCGAAACTCTCAACATACGCTCTTTGGGTAACTAAGTTTAAGATGTTTTTAGACCAGTTTTGAATTGTTGTGTATCTGCATTTTGCGTTTGGTTTTACAAAAATTTCAACAACTGCTGCATGCAGCGAATCCTTTGAGTAAAGCGGTGCCGTACAACCCTCTACGTAGTTTAAGTAGCTATAGTCTTCACAAATTATCAAAGTGCGTTCAAATTGCCCAAATCCGCTTTCGTTCATTCTAAAATAAGACTGGAGTGGTTCCTTGATTTCTACGTTTTTTGGAACATAGATAAAAGAACCCCCACTCCAGACTGCAGTATTTAAAGCAGCATATTTGTTGTCGTCATATTTAATAATTTTGCCAAAATACTCTTTAAAGATTTCTGGAAACAAACGTAGACCAGTATCTGTATCTAAATAAATCACACCCTTTGCTTCAAGTTCCTTTTTAATTTTAAGATAAACTGCTTCTGACTCAAATTGAGTAGTGACGCCCGCTAGATAACTACGTTCTGCCTCGGGTATACCGATTTTTTCAAACACAGTTTTAATTTCAAGTGGCACTTCATCCCAAGAATTGGTCAATTTACTTGATTTAATGTAGTATTTAAAATCTTGGAAATCAATAAAATTCAAGTCAGGGCCCCACTTAGGATTGGTTAGTTCTAAAAACTTTTCAAACGCTTTTAGTCTGAGTTCAAGCATCCATTTAGGTTCATTTTTAGATTCAGATATTTTTTTGATTATCTCTTTGTTAAGCCCTTTTCCAAGATTAATTTCAGGTTTTGTTTCTACATGAAAACCAAGTTCATAGCCTTGATTTATTGCTGTATCTTTTAAGTTATCAACAACTTCTTTATTTTTATTTTCTCTTTTTTTCATAAGGCATTTAAGATTTCTTCAAGTGCTTTCCAAGCAAGTGTTGCACATTTGACTCTTGCAGGAAACGCTTTGACTCCAGAAAAAGCAATCAGTTCACTGTTTGCAAAACCTGGTGAAAACTCTTCTCCTTTAACGATTTTAAAATAAGTAGAAATTATTTCTTTAGCATATTTAACTTCAATATTTTTAATAGTTTTGCAAAGCACAGATGCAGCAGCACAAGAAATTGAGCAACCTTTTGAAAGGTGTCTAACCGAAGATATTTTGCTATCTTTTATCATAACTTCAATTTCAGCAACATCACCACAACTAGAGTTTACTAATTTTAAGTATTTGGCCTTTGGGTTTTTTTCAAGCCCTTTATTGTAAGGATTGCTTGAGTGAAACATAATAACTTCTCTGTATAAATTATTCAGTTGAACGCTCATTTTAAACTCCTTGGAAAAATTCAATTAGTTTTTTAGTGACAGAAATAAATTTGCGCACATCTTTTTTATTATTATAAATTCCAAAAGACACACGAAGTGCACTTTCTACATCTAAATTTGTAAATGCCAAACCTGAGCAATGTTGCCCTGCTCTTAGACAGATTTTTTCCTGATCGTAAAAAGTTAAAGCATCGTGTGGATGTACACCTTTGATATTAAAAGAAATAATTCCACTTTCAGGCACTTTGGTGTACAATTCAACTTCGCTAATTTTACTAAGTTCACTGTATGCAAGGACTGTGAGTTCTTTTTCGTGCTTTTCTACATTTAGCATACCAATTTCCATTAAAAACTTTAAACTTTCTTTAAAAGAAATTGCTTGACTGATTGCTGGGGTTCCTGCTTCTAAATTAGCAGGAGCGGGATTGTAAATGATTTCTTTTTCATCAATACTTTCCACCATTTGTCCACCATACTCAAAAGCATTTAGTTTTTTTAAACTATTTAATTTACCAGCGAGTATACCAAGACCATTTGGTCCGTATGTTTTGTGGGCTGAAAACACCAAGAAATCACAATTTAGTGCTTGCATATCTATCTTAATTCTTGAGGCAGCCTGCGCAGCGTCTACAATTAAAATAATACCTTTGTCGTTGCAAATCTTTGCAATTTCTTTAATTGGAGTGACATAACCAAAAACATTTGAAATATAGGCAAGTGAGACTACTTTAGTTTTTTCAGTTAGCGCTTTTTTAAAGTTTTCAACCGTAATTTGTTTATTTTCGTTTAGTTTTATGTATTTGATTTTAAAACCAACTTTTTTACTTTGTTCAAAAAAAGGCAAAAAATTAGCATTGTGTTCTAAAGTAGATGTCAGAAACTCATCATCTTTTTGTATAAAATTAGTTATTGAGTTTGCAATTAAATTAAGCCCATTTGTACTACCTTTTGTGTAGATGATTTCTTTATCTGAGCAATTCAAAAATTCAGCAACTGTTTTTTTACTTTCAAGATAAAGTTCAGTTGCAGTAAAGCCATGTAGGTATGCACCTCTAAAAACATTAGTGCCGTTCCTTTTTAAAAAGTCAGTTTCTGCCTTAATTTGTTTATTTAATTTAAGTGCAGTCGCTGCTAAAAAAGGGAAAGTATTTTCTTACCGATTTCATAGTTTTTCACTCAATTCTTTTAGGTAATTTTCTTGTATTTTTTCATCTGGTATAATATTGAAAAAAGGCTCAACAAACCCATTTAAGATAATTCTTTCGGCAGTGTTTTTGTCAATTCCTCTTGAATTTAAATAAAACAAAGTATCGGCATTAATGTTGCCACTCGCTGCAGAATGTCCTGCTTCCACATCAA
>CAUUIC010000085.1:0-2923 GCA_963545125.1 uncultured Acholeplasmataceae bacterium | reverse complement strand
TTGAAAATATTTTAAAAATTTTATGTAAACGCTTACAAAATCGTTATATATAGAATATAATAGTGTATGAATTGATGCCGACATCGGCCAGAAAAGGGGTAAATATGAAAACAAGCACTAAAGCAAATAAATTGTTTTCAACAATCTTGAAAATTATTGCAATCACAGCTTTAACACTAGGCGTTTTTGCACTCATGTTTTCGTGCAAAACTACACCAAAACCAAATCCGGATCCAAAACCAACAGATCCAGATTTAACTCAATTGACGGTCCCAAGTGGAACAATTGATAAAAACTTCACGCTAGACCGTAAAATTGGTAATTTTGACGTTACTTACGAAATTACAAAAGGTCAAAATGCTGCCAACATTAAAGACGGCTACACAATTGAAGTTGTACAACAAGATGAAGACGTTGAAGTTACTTTAAAAGCAACTGCGGGTTCAGTTTCAAAAGAATTTACTTTCATTGTTGCTAAAAAAGGTACACAACCTCAACCACAGCCAGAAACTCCAGAAAAATTGCTGAAAAAACTAAAACCACTACCAAAAAAAGTTGACGGCGACCTTGAATTAACTAAAGAAATTGAAGGCAAGTCAGTTAAATGGACTTCATCTCACCCAGATGTTTTGAAAATAGAAGATGGTAAGGCTAAATACATTGCACCAGAAACCACTACTGAAGTTACTTTAACTGCTGAAATTGAAGGCAAAACTCGTGAGTTTAAAGTAAACGTGCAAGGCAGCAAAGTTAGAATTACTTTTGCTAACCAAAAAAACCAAGTTCAAGACGACATCCCTGCGCTTGAAGTTGCACGTGGCTCAAACGTTGAACTTAGCCAGTTGCCAAAAGAAGATAAATACGACAGCGCTGAGCGCGGCGAGTTTTTATACTGGCAAATCAGAAAAGGCAATAAGTTAGAACCTGTTACTGAAGAGGATTTAAAAAACGTTACTCACGACCTTAAATTAGTTGCTAAAACTGCTGCAAAAGGTACACATCGTGTAGTTTTCAAAGGTAGAGACGGCAATGAAATTTATCGTGCTACTTCAAAAGAAGGCAAAACAGTTGACGTTAATGCTGACTTTAATAAATTGCTTAACTTAAAAGAAAATGAAACTTTAAAATGGTTGCCAGAAGACCAATTTAACTCACTTACTCAAGCCACTGTATTTACCCCTGAAATCACTGTTCAAACTAAAAAAATTAATTTAACTTTCTACGACAAAGACAACACAACAGAACTTAGAAAACTAACGGCCTTTCCTGGTAAGTTTGAGTTAAGTCAATACGAAGACTTATTTAAAGAGAAAAACATTAAATACGACTTTAGAGGTTGGTTGAACAAAGCAACCAACGAACCTGTTGCAGATGTCAATAAGTTAACTGAAGACACTGAGTTAGTACCTAATATTGTTGAGTACACCGTTTTGGACGTTACTTTTAAAAACGAAGACGGAACAGACTTAGCTAAACTTCAAGTTAGAAAGAACTTCAATAGTACAGACAAAGAATTGAAACAATGGAACTCACACTTCACAGCAAAAGACCAAAGAATTCCAAAAGTTCCGCAAAAAGAATTCCACTATGCTAAATGGTCACAAACCTTCCCACATGACTTTACTGAGTCTACAGTAATTACACCTGTTTACACTGAACACAAAAAAATTACCTATCGTTTCTTTATTGGTGCAACTGAACACAAAGCAGAAGGCCACGCTGGGCAACCAGTAAACCCACCTGCTATTCCTAATAAAGACGGATACACACAAGAATGGGTGTTTAAAGGCACAGATAAAGCACTTGGCGAAAATGCTAAGTTTCAAAAAAAACTAGACGGCCAAATCTTTGAAGTTAAAGAAACTTTAATTAAATACACTTTAACTTACAAGTCAGGAGACCAAACAATTCAAACTAAAGAGTTTGATGTAACTACCGAAACCTTTGATTTAATGGCGTTCCCAAATACTCCTGACAAAATCTTTGAAGGTTGGTATAAAGAGGCAGACTTCCAAACTCAAATTACAAAAATTGAAAAAGGTACAGTTGGCGACATCACAGTTTATGCTAAACTAAAAGACTTTAGACCTACTGTTAAATTTACTTTCACAGACGGCAGACAAGAACTTGTAAAAGACTACGCATATGGCCAAAAAATTGATTACCCTGAGTTTAGTAAAACTCCAGGCTATGACTTTACTTGGTCTGAAACTCCTGAAAACGCAGAAAAAGACATCACTATTTCTGAAATTAAAACAGTTCACACTTACTCAATTACTTACCAAGGACTGGAAGGCGCAACTAACTCACCTGACAACAAGGCAACCTACACTGTTGAAAACAAGGTAGAATTCAAACCTGCATTTAAAGAAAAACATAACTTTAAAAGATGGATTGATACAGAGACAAACGAAGAAATTAAATCTACTGATGGTAAGTTTAAGGACTTAACTTTAAAGGCTGTATTTGAAGAGTCTGACTTTACTGCAAAACTAGAAGTTGTAAATCAAAATACAGTAACCTTAACCTTTACAGAAGACGCTCAACTTGAGGCTGCTATCGCTGACCCTAAATCAGTATTAGACGGTCTAGACATCCCAGACGCTTTTGATTTAAACAAGATTAAGATAACTTACGCAAACAAAGTGATGACTATTACTTTTGAAGAAGGATTTGTCAAAGCAGACTATGTTAAGAAACTTTCATACACAGAAGGCGACGGATCTGGCGTAATTTACTCAAGATTCATGATTAAGGCTGCCAACATTAAAAACAACGCAATGATGACTTTACCTGAAGTTCCTGCTTTCTACTTAAAATCATCAGTACTAGAAGGCGATACGCCTAAATGGGACAAAGTTCCTGTTAACACCGCACTTTCTCAAGAACAAAAAGACAAAGAAGCACAACCTACTCCACTTAA
>CAUUIC010000084.1:0-2947 GCA_963545125.1 uncultured Acholeplasmataceae bacterium | reverse complement strand
GATAAAAACAACTGTTAACACTGCTAAAACTAATTCAGTAGTCCAGCTAAACAACTCTCACGAATACAGCAGTTACAATAAAAACGGGTTTATTGCACAAATCCCGCCTCAAAGCGAAATTATAAAAGCAAATGGATCTACTATTTTTGAAATAATTTATCAGCGTCGCGAATTTGATGTTACCTTTGTAGTTAACTACAAAGATAGGTTTAGTGGCAAAATTTCTTCAAATCCTATAACACAAAAAATTAAATACGAGGGAAAAGTAGAACAACCAAACGAAAATCCTACTATTGAGAAAAAAGGTCGAACTTATCAGTTTATCCATTGGCAAACTGAAGTTTCAATGAATGGAACCTACTCAGAACAAAGTGCTTATAATTTTTCCAGCAAGGTAACTAATAATCTTACCTTAGTTGCATACTTTAAAGAAACTATCGATACAGTTAACTATAAAGTTGTCCATAAACTAGAAAAGCAAGGAAAAGAAAACACTTTGGATGGTAAATACGACGAAGTTTCAGAAATTATTGAAAATCAAAAAGTTGAAGACGACGCTGTATATAAAAAATATTCAGGCTTAAATACTGATCTATACGAAAAAGACACTAATCATCCTGAAAATATACTAACAGCTCCACTTACTACCGGTAATAACAACACTGTAGTACGTCAGTATTATAAATTAAGAGAAATTACTGTTGAATTTAAGGAAACCGGCGGTATTAAGCGCTTCAAATCAGCCAACATCATTAAAGTCAAAAAAACTAGAAGTATTTCTTTACCTGAATATGAATTAAAAGATACACACAAGTTTATCGGCTGGGCTTTATCGGCAACTGGTGCAACGCAAAGCGAATTTATTGCTAGTGGCAATTTTATGCAAATATACGCAAAAACTGACTTTCAAGACAGAAACATAATTTACACAATCAAAACTCAAAAAACCGACGGTAGTTTCACAGAAAGCACTGAGATTAAGAGCGGAAAAATTGGTTCAATTCATGCAGTTATGTATTTAAATCCTAATAGTACTGTGTATCAAAACCCACAATACAGCACAGAAAATTTAACGGTAAATGCAGATGAAACCCAAAACAAAGTAACCATTACTATTAACCGAAAAACCTACACTGTTCAATATGAAGTTAAAGGAACCACCACAGGTATCGCTGACAAAACATTTTTACATGGCGCCGAACACGGCGAAATTGATGAGAGAAACTTCCAAAAAGAAGGTCTTGGAATTAGTAGAATTGAATTAGATGGAGATGTAAAAACCAAAGAAGAAATTAAGAATTTAAAGATTGAAAAAAACCACAAAATAACAGTTTATGTCGATGAACCTAGCAGGAAAATAGGAAAATATCCACAAACTAAAGTAGATAACCCTGTTGGAATAAGGCATATTGAAACCTCTCAGCGTGAACTTAAATTTAAAGTATTTATAAAAGATTACACTAAATACTTCAACCGTGAATACTATGTAGACGCTGTCGGCAACAGATACGAAAAATATAACGGCCAGTACTATAAATTTGAAGACGTTGAATTTATTAAAATTCCTTTTAAAAATACTTGGTTTACTAAACGCATTATTGACTTTTCTCCATTTAACGTTTATTACGCTGATTACACAATACCTAACGAATCAAAACACAGTATTTTTAAAGCAATGGTTGAAGATATCGGCAAAGTTATCGGTGAACAAACCTACATGCCTTCCAGAGATGGCAACAGTGACTTTTCTGTCTTTCTTGCTGTACAAAGTGGGTTCTACAATAAAATAAAAAAACAACCTACAGATTATGCAAAAGCGGTTTTATTACAATACAATAACAGAGATTCCCAATACTACCGCAACATTGATTTTCTTTCTTTTCTTAATAGAGACATACAATTACCACATTATAGATTTTCTAGCATTACTCAATGGTGGCTCGGCACCTCTTATAAGGCTAATCAAGCATTCTCCGTTAACGGAAGTGGAAACGTTGATGAAGACTATTACATGCATGTTGTGTTTGGTGTTGTAGTCTGCATTAGATAGTTTTTTATTTACTATTTGTAATTTATTAATCAACTTTTGTTATTGTTATGTCTTAAAAATAAACCATTTGTTTCAAATATGTTTAATTTTAGACTAATCGATTGTTTTGTTCTAAATTCTAGAACAAAACAATTAACCTAAAATAAAATTAACTCATTAAAAAAGTGATAAAGATTAAACGTTTATCGCTTATTAGTTCAGCGATAAAATAAAAGCGGAATTACAAGTCTATTCAAGACTGAAATTCCGCTTTTTTATTTAGTTTTAAATAAAAACTTCAACAACTACACACTAGTTTCGTTAACTAAATACCTAGTGCTTTTGCCTTGCTTGCGAATTAAGAGAAAGTTTTCTTTAACTAACATCGCTAAAGTTCGCTCAATCGTGATTTTAGAAAAGTAAGGACACTCTTTCATAATTTCTCGTTTGGCGAAAACTTTAAACTTATTTTTAATTTGCATTTTGACAACGTCAACTGCTTTCTTGCCTGCGTCAATTGCTGAGATTTGCACTCTAAAGTCTGCGTAAGTTTTGGCCAAAATTTCAGTAAAGAACTTAATAAAGTCAATGGTTGAGTCGTTGCCAGCGTTTAGATTTTTTTGAATATCTACCAATGTTGTCTCCAATTTGGCTTTATTGCAGTTTAAAAACTCATCTAACTTACCAACTCTAGAAATTGCGTAGCCTTCTTTTAACAAACATGTGTGGATAAGCAAATTAGCAATGATATAGTTGAAACGAACAAACGGAGAGATGTAGATAAACTGCGCAATAAATCGCGCAATGATAAATAATTTTAACTCTGGGTTAGTGGCCAACTCTGCGTTGTAGTCAGCAGAAATGTCTCTTAATTTATTTTTAATTTCGTTAGCCTTAATACCTTCATAACGGTCGCCT
>CAUUIC010000083.1:0-3018 GCA_963545125.1 uncultured Acholeplasmataceae bacterium | reverse complement strand
CTGAAAACATTACTGTTTCGGTTGAGTTTAAAGAAAATTCCACAGACCCCGAAGATACTGAATACGAAGTTGTCTATGACAGCGTTAATTTAACTTTAAAATCAGGTGAACTAAACGCTGAAAACAAAGCACAAAAAGGTGCTGAACTTGAGTTTGAAATTAAACAAATTCCTGGTAAAACTTTTGAAAGACTAATAATTAACGAAGAAGACAGAACTAACTTAGTTCAAGGAAATAAATTCACAATCAAGGTTAACAAAAAAACTACTTTAGAAGTGATTTACAAAACTAACGGCTCTGACCCTGAGCCAGAAGATTATTCAGTTAACTACAACAGTGCATACCTTAGCTTAACCGCGGGAACAATTAGTTCCAACAACAAAGCTAAAAAAGGTGAAATGCTGGAGTTTGAAATTAAAAAACTACCAGGTAAAACCTTTAAGAAATTAACTATTAACGGCAAAGACAGAACACACTTAGTTGAAAAAAACAAATTCAAACTTACTATAAACCAAGCAACAAACATAGAAGTTGAGTATAAAAATGCTGAAACTTACGATGTTAACTTCCAAAACTCAGAACTAAGCCTGCTAAGCGGAAACGTAAACAACAATAAAGCTGAAAAAGGTACTTTACTTAAGTTTGCTGTTAAAGCAAAATCAGGCTTCCGCGTTAAGTCATTATTGATAAACGGTCAAAATAAAACTGCTTTAATTAAGGCTGACAACACTTTTGAAATTCAAGTAAAAGGTAACTTAACCTTAACGGTTGAATATGAGAAAACGACTGAGCCTGAGGCTAAGCATGATGGTTTTAGAAGAGCAAATACTGCTATTCTTTCTGAAAACGCAAAAAAATACTACCAAGGAATTAACTTCAATACCGGAAACCCTGCTGAACTTCTAAGACAACTTAGAGAACTAACTGTTCGCAAACACACCAATGTTGTTAATTACAAGTATGCTAAGAAACTTGGTGAAATTGATAAACTAGATAACGGAAAGGCTTGGTCAATTTACGACAATATAGAATATCAAACTGCCTGGGGAAGTGGTGGAAAACCTTGGAACCGTGAACACGTTTGGCCAAATAGTTATATGGGAGTTAAAGAACATTCTAAAGACACTAGTAAAGGAATAGACTCAGATTTACATAATTTGCGTGTATTGACAACATCTTTAAACTCAAAAAGAAACAACTCATACTACCAAGACGGAAGTGGCACAGGAGATGGTGGTGCTACTTGGTTTTATCCAGGTGATGACCATATTGGTGATGTTTCTAGAATTATTGCCTATATGTTAACCCGCTACGATTGGCTAAAAATTACAACTCAGAAACCAGGTGAAAATGCTTATGGCGAAAAAAAAGAAAATGCGAAAATGGGCGATGTTCGCAACTTTATTAAATTCCACACTAAAGACCCAGTCACTGTCTTTGAACAAAAGCGAAATGAAAGAATTGCCCGTATCCAAGGCAACCGCAACCCCTTTATAGACTTTCCTCAGTTTACCGAAATCATTTTTAGACACTACATGCAACTTGCCAATATTTCTTTAATCAACCAAACTATTGAGAAACAAATTGACTTTTTTATTAGTTCTATTCACCAGATTCAACAAAACTACTTTAACCAAAGCAAGCAAACTATTTTTGCTTAATTCGTAAAAAAGAGATGTTTTAAAACATCTCTTTTTTTAATTTACCTAATCGCGAAGACAACCAAGCGGAACTACGTGTATGCCGTCTTCTGGTCTAGTATAGGCCATTTGACTATTGGTAACAATCATTAAAAACTCAGGTTCTTTGGCTGCGAGTTTAGCAAGCTTAAGTAGGTTTTTCGCAGCCTTATCTAGTTCATTTAAACCCAGTTTAACTTCAACTCCAGCCCATCTTCCGTCTGGCAATTCTAAAATTAAGTCAACTTCAAGCCCACTTGAATCTCGGTAATAGTAAACTCTGGCATCAAGCATATCAGCATATACTCTTAAGTCACGAGTAACTATAGACTCAAAAAAGAAACCAAATGTTTCAAAGTTTTGCAGTAATTTATCTGGAGATAAATCTAACGCGGCAACTGCTATGCTTGGGTCTACAAACTGTTTTTTATAACCTTGTTTTAGTCTTGAGGAACTTCTGATTTTAAAAGACCAAGGCGGTACATCTTCAACAATATAGAGTGCTTTTAAAGCATTTAAGTGTTTTTCAAAAGTAGGTGCTTCAACAATGTTTTCATAGTTTTGATCACGATATATTGTTTTATTAGTAGCCAATGTTGAAATATTTCTAGCATAACTTTTTATTAGTTTATAAAGTTTTTCTTTATCCTTTTTAATACCATCAACTTCATCTATATCTTCTCTAAGTATGCCTGAAAGCAAATCTTTTGGTATATCAAACTGTAAGTCTTTTGGTAAAGTTAAAGTTCCTGGCCAGCCGCCTCTACAAATTAGTTCAGCAATACCTCTAACCGAAATTTCTGAGTCAACTGGCGCAATTTTAGCTTTTTCAAACAGAGACTTTAAGGAAACTGATCCAGTTGACTCGCCACTTTCAAATAACGACATTGGGCGCATCATAACTGAGTTGATTCTGCCAGTCCCTGTATGCATGGTTTTTACATTCTGTTTTTTAGTAGAACCAGTAAGTAAAAAATTGCCTTTTTCTTGAGTTTCATCAACATTCATACGAATGTAATCCCAGATTTCTGGTACTTCTTGCCATTCATCAAACAATATAGGGGGCTCGCCACTAAGAATCTCTGTTTTAGATAATGCAACTAATGTTTTATACTTCTTTCTGGTATCAATGTCTTGCAATTTAATTATTGTCTTTGCGTACTGCATTGCGGTAGTTGTTTTCCCTGACCATTTTGCACCATCTATCAAGACTGCACCACTATAGAGTAATTTTCTTTTAATTTTAGTTTCAATTAGTCTTTTTTTATATTCTATATGACTCATTTTATTTGCTCCTCTACACAAATTATAATACATTTTGATAGATTATCATTTTTTC
>CAUUIC010000082.1:0-3024 GCA_963545125.1 uncultured Acholeplasmataceae bacterium | reverse complement strand
TTTCTTTAATTTCGTAAAGTGTGTAGAATTCGTTTAATTGGTATTTATTTAATTGTTTTGTACCATCGTTTTTAACTGTGCCAAAAATTTTTGGGTTGTCATTTAAGATTTTTTTAACATATTTGTTAACATCTTCGTCTAATTTTTTTTCTTGTAGAATTTTGTTAACATCTGGAATTTCATACCAAACGTTATTAGCAGCGCGTTTGATTTTAAATAAACGCATGATAGTTTCAAATTCTTTAGTGTTTAGTAAATCAACCTTTAAGAAAGAAACTGTGTAGTCTTGGTAGCGGTAAGTTGATTTATAGTAGTTTTTGATTTTTTTGTCAGTTACATAGTAGTCGCTTCTTTTGTTGGCAAGGTCTTTTTTAATTTGGTCTTTGGCAAATAAGTATTCAGCAACTTTTAAGTCTCTTGCTTGAAGTAGATAGTCAGGTAGGCGTTTGTCTTCACGAATAGTTTGAGTCAAGTCTTGTGCAAGGTCAGCTACGTTAGTATTTGGAACTTTGCCTTCAAGGACTAACTTATCTAAAAATTTAGTTGTTTTTTCAAGAATTTGCTCGTCTTTAATTTTGCTGGTTCTTAAGTATTTTTTTAAATCCTTAAGTTCGCCAACTCCAAGAATTTCTTTTAAGATAGCCTCTTTTGCGTATTCATAAATTTTAGTGTCAGAGAAGTTAACTTTCTTTAAGTATTCTTTGTAGATTTGACGGTTGGCAAGTTCATATAAAAAAGAACCTGCTGTATATCTTAGTCTATTGTAAAGTTCGCGGTTTGTTACGTTATATTTACCTGTTTTGGCGTAAACAGTATCAGGGTTTAATACATTTAAGTTTAGTGAACGGCATGACGCTAAAGTAAATGCAGATACTAGCACTAAAACAAAGGCAAAAAGTTTTTTAAATGGGTTTATAGTCATAAAATCTCCTTTAGTTTTAATTTAAAACATAACACGTATAATATAACATATAAGAGGTTTTATTCAAAATAAAAGATGCTTAATTTAAATGTATTTTCATTAAAAAGTAGTTCCGCTGGCAACTGCGTTTTGTATCGTTTTTCCGACTTTATTTTTATGATAGATTTTGGAATTTCGGTAAAATACTTTGAAAAATGCTTTAAAGAATTAGAAATTGACGTTAATTTGGTTAAATACGTATTTATTTCTCATGAACACTCAGACCACATAAGCGGTCTGCATGCTCTTGTTTCTAAGTATCCACATATTAAAATAATTACTACACTAGGTACTAAAAAAGCGTTGATTGAAAAACACAAAATTGATGAAAATCTGTTTATCGTGCATCAATATTTAGCAGATTTTAAACTAGGTGAATTAAACTTTTCGTTAGTTCCAACAATCCACGACGCTGCTGAGCCTTGTGGTGTCTTTTTTTGGAGTGAAAACTCAAAATACGTCCACATCACAGACACAGGTAGTCTGCCAAGTTCAACAAAAGCCAAAATCAAAGGTAGCCAATTCTTTTTTATAGAAGGCAACTACGACTTTAATTTACTTAAAAACTCCAAACGTCCGCTTTCCTTAAAACAAAGGATTGCTTCAGACTATGGTCATCTTTCAAATCAACAGGCTGCATGTTTGGTAGAAATTCTAAGGCCACGCGAAGAAAAGTGTTTTTGGTTTATTGGACACATCAGCCAAGAATGCAATTCACGACAATCTATTGAGTCTGCTTTAGTTGAGTGCATTTCGGACCCTACTAATTTAGACTTTAAGTTAGCAAACTCTAAAAAAATCACAAAGGTGGTGTTTTAAATGACTTTAATTGCAGTTGACAAAATCAGAGAAAACCACATTAAAACAGGCATTGAGTTTTACTTAAAACAACTTACAAAAATTCAAATTATTGAAATTAAAGTCAAAGATAAAGAAAAAGAGTCTCAAGATATTTTAAAGCAAATCAAGCCAAGTGACTTTGTGATTTTGCTAGATGTGCAAGGTGAGTTTATGGACTCACTTGAATATGCAAAGTATTTAGAAAAACTAGAAAACCAAGCTAAAGACATAGTGTTTGTAATTGGTGGTAGTTTTGGAGTTTCTGATTTAGTTAGACAAAGAGCCAATAAATTGCTTTCGTTTTCTAAAATGACCTTTCCACATGAGCTTTTTAGACTGATGTTTTTTGAGCAACTATACCGTGCATATAGTTTAAAAAGTATCATAAATAAACTATAATGTAAGTGATTTCAAGACACAAAATAAGGGAGGTTAAATGACTTTTAAAGACACATATTTAAGTACAATTTCGGCAATTAAAAGCCTAAAGGTTGCGCAAATTACCCCCCAAATTATGGTAAACGGCCAGCACATATTTACTGAGTTTGAATATATTTTTGGTCCATGCTCAATTGAGTCTGAAACTCAACTTGAAGAAATTGCCAAAGCAGTTAAAGAAAGTGGTTTTAAGTTCTTGAGAGCAGGTGCTTATAAACTCAGAACTGAGCCAAATTCTTTTCAAGGACTTGGCAAAAAAGGTCTTGAAATACTTCACCATATTGGTAAAAAATACGGGCTTATCACAGTTTCTGAAATCCCCTCACTAGCTCATTTAGATGAGTTTATTGAGTACTGCGACATCATTCAAGTTGGCATGCGAAATATGCGAAACTTTGAACTTCTAAAAGCCCTTGGCAAAATCAATAAACCAGTTATTTTAAAACGCGGAGATTCTTCTACTATGCTTGAGTTTTTGCAAGCCAGCGAGTATATTTTGAAGCATGGAAATGACCAAATTATACTTTGTGAAAGAGGTATTCGAACATATGAAACTTTAACCAGAAACACGCTAGATTTAACCGGTGCTTTTATTTTAAAAGACTTAGTTAAAATTCCTGTGATTATTGACCCAAGTCACAGTATTGGCTCTACTGAGTATGTTGAAAAGTTTCTTCCTTATATTGAAAAACTTGAGTTTTCTGGTGCTTTGGTAGAATGCGCAAAAGAACCTAAAAAGGCCTTATCTGACGGTTTTCAAGCGTTAAAATTAACCAACATTGCTA
>CAUUIC010000081.1:0-3068 GCA_963545125.1 uncultured Acholeplasmataceae bacterium | reverse complement strand
TAAACTCAACCGACGATGTTTTGGACTCACATATTTTAAAATACGACTACGTTTTAGTGTATCCACCTAGTTGCTTTTCTCATCTTAAAGACAACATAGCCGGTGGGATGCAGGCAATTAAAAACGCAATTTCTAGACTAATTTCGCACGCCAAAAATTTAAATAAAACTGTAGTTGCTTCAAGCAACCCGCATTACTTGAATAAAGAAGACCAAATTTACTATCAGTTTTTTATCAGAACTCCTTTAGTTGGTGGAGGCCGCCATGAACTTGCGCAATACGAGGTCACTCCTGACTACTTTTTTCAGACAACAGATGAACTAAGTGCTGAGTTTGCTTTTTTAAATGACGATAAATTAATCAAAGAAATTGTGGTTGAAAACACAAACAAGATAGCCGATTTAATTCAAGACATCCAGGCCTTTCCAGAAGGACTGTATTCATTTTCAGATGACTACTTTAAAGACCAAGGTATTCCTTCAATAGAAGGCGAGTTTAAGCGCTTAATTTCTAAAAACCTTGAGCAAAAGTATGGAAAAAACCCGCATAAGTTTATTTTAGATAGAATAAAAAGAGAACAAACTACCATTCTTAAAAACAACTTTGCCTCAATTTACTACATGTCTTATTTACTTGTCAAAAAATCTAACGACGACGGATACGTGGTAGGTAGCCGTGGTTCGGTTGGTTCTTCCTTTGTGGCAACAATTTTAGGGATAACTGAAGTCAATCCTTTACCTCCGCATTACTTTTGTCCAAAAGGTTGTTTCCAGGTCTTTAAGTTCAACGAAGACTTAAAGAAAGACTACGCCTCTACTCAGTTTGACGAAATGTTTAAAGATGACTTAAACGAAGCAGACGATGGATATGACTTAAAAGAACGAGACTGTCCAGTGTGTGGCTCTAAACTAAACCGAGATGGGCACGACATTCCGTTTGAAACCTTCCTTGGTTTTCAAGGCGACAAAACCCCAGATATCGACCTTAACTTCTCAGGTGAATATCAAGCACAAGCACACGAGTATGTTCGCACCTTGCTTGGAGCAGACCACGCTTTTAGAGCAGGAACGGTTTCGGGAGTTGCCGAAAAAATAGCATTTGGTTACGTCAAGGGCTACATTGAAGATAAGCAAATGAAAATCCGTAAACCCAAAATTGCAGCCTTGGCTAAAAAAATTGTTGGAGTTAAGCGAACTACAGGACAACACCCAGGTGGTATTGTCGTAGTGCCAAAGCCTTACTCAATTTTTGACGTCACACCTGTGCAATTTCCGTCAGACGACACCACAGCAAGTTGGCGCACGACTCACTTTGACTACCACTCTTTTGAAGAAAACTTACTAAAACTAGATATTTTGGGACACGATGATCCGACTATGATTAAGTTTTTATTTGACTATGTAAAATCCAACCCTGCTGAGTTTCCGTTTAGCGAAGTTAGAGACATTCCAATGGCCGACGTTGACGTTTACAAAATGTTTTCTGGCAACGAAATTCTTAACGTAGACTACTCAAACGCATCTTTTATGCCGGCAACCGCTTCAACTGCCCTACCTGAGTTTGGTACACCTTTTGTTTCACAAATCTTGGCTGAAACTAAACCCACAACATTCGCGGAGCTGGTTAAAATTTCTGGGCTTTCACACGGTGAAAACGTATGGCTAAATAACGGAAAAGTCTTAAAAGACGGACACCCTGAGTTTGGCTCAATTCCTTTTAAAAACTTAATTGGTTGTCGCGACGACATTATGATAACCTTGATTTCTAAATACAATGTTGAGCCACTTCTGGCGTTTAACGCTATGGAGTTTATTCGCAAAGGAAATTGCCGCAGAAACCCAGCAAAATGGGCAGAGTACGCAAATCAACTAAGAGTCTTTGGTGTGCCTGAGTGGTATATTTACTCATGCGGACTAATTAATTATATGTTTCCAAAAGCCCACGCCACTGCCTACGTTATTATGGCAATTAGAATTGCTTGGTTTAAACTACACAAACCTTTGCTTTTCTACTCTGCTTTTTTTTCAAAACGTGCAGTTCAGTTTGACTACATCGTCATGATTAGTGGCAAAATAGCAATTGGCAACAAAATTCGTGAGCTTGAGCAATTGGGATACGAAATTAAGGCTAAAGACAAAGAACTTTTAGTGACCCTAAAAGTGGCATATGAGTTTTGCGCGCGTGGCTTTAGTTTTTCAAAACTCGTGGTTAACGAGTCTAGTGCTAAAACTTTTAACATTAAAGAAAATACCCTGCAAATGCCGTTTGCCACAATTGACGGAACTGGAGATGCAGCGGCGTTTGACTCCGTAAACGCACGAAAAGACGGGCTTTACACTTCTAAAGAAGACTTTAAAGCACGATCTGGTGTTAATAAAACTGTTTATAAAAAATTCTTAGACCTTGGTTGTCTTGATGATTTGCCAGACAAATAGGTTTAATAAATTTCTTTTAAAAATCTAGAAGCTTTGAGTTTTGTACCGTTTTGGCTAAACTCAAAACTCACTAAAAAAAGGTTTTGCTTGGCTCTGGTAATCGCAACATACATCAGCCTTCTTTCTTCTTCTATGTCAAGCAATGCACCTGTTTTAGTATCTGGAAACACCCCTTCGTTAAGACCTACTATAAAAACCGTTTTAAACTCAAGTCCTTTTGATTCGTGTACTGTGTAGATTTGCGGCAAATATTCAAAAAACCTAAAGCCTCGCTTGAGCTCTTGCTCAATTAACACTCTTTCTTGGTTTCTTCTGACCAATAGACAAATTTCGTTTATTTTTACTTGTTGATTTTTTTGTGAAGTTAAATAGTTTTTTAGTTCTAAAATAAAATCAGAGATTTTTGAGTATAGATAAATTTTTATGCTCGCTTTAATTTTAAGGTCTGAAAAAAGTACTTTTTCTGGCCTTTTTTTATTTTTTTCAATTAGCTTATTTGCGCATTCAACAATTGCAGGCGCTGAGCGGTAGTTTTGTGTGAGCATATAAACTTTGGGCAAGTAGGTTTCTTGGTATTTTTCAATTAAATTAAAAGATGCACCTCTAAACTTATAAATTCCCTGGTCTATGTCT
>CAUUIC010000080.1:0-3127 GCA_963545125.1 uncultured Acholeplasmataceae bacterium | reverse complement strand
GCTGCTGGTTCTGAAGTGACAATTTCTAAGAACGACCGCTTAACACAATACGACACTGGTTTTGAGGTTGCCGACCAAAGTCAAACCAAAACTATTTTGGCAGATGGTTCAACTACTTTTACTTTAGTCTATACTCGTCGTAAATACACAATAACTTACGAAGTTAACTACAACGGCAATCATTTCCCAGGTGCTGTTCCTTCTTATGTACCAAATCAAACAGTTGACTTTGAAGGAAAAGCCACTAGACCACTTTCAAATCCAACTTTAACTAAACCAGGCTATAATTTTGAGTTTGTACAATGGCAAGTTAAAGATGAGATGAATGGACGCTGCGAAAAAATCCAAGCCTTTGATTTTACTAACACAAAAATCACTAAAAACCTAACGCTAGTTGCTTACTTTGAACAAAAAGTTACAACAGCAAAATATACCATTAATCACGTTTTTGAAGGACTATCTGGTCAGGCTGATACAACCACTTCAGATAACTCAAAATCAGGTCAAATCGGTTCTCTTGTTACCGTTAACCGTGAAAATCGTTTAACTCAATACGACACTGGTTTTGAAGTTGAACAACAAAACCAAACTAAGCCAATTTTAGCAGATGGCTCAACTACTTTTACCCTTAGATATAAACGTCGTAGATTCACAGTAACATATGAAGTTAACTACAAAGGCAATCACTTCCAAGACGCCACTCCTTCTGTGCAAGCAAGTGAAACCGTACAATTTGAAGGCAAGGCAACTGTTCCTAGTCAATTGCCTACTTTAACTAAACCTGGCTTTAACTACCGCTTTGTACATTGGCAACTTAAAGACTATATGTATGGCAGCTACCAAAAAATTTCTGCTTTTGATTTTGCTAACACCAAAATCACAAGCAATATAACTTTGGTTGCTTATTTTGAAGAAGAAAAAACCACTGCTAACTATACAATTCGCCACGAAATTCAAGGAGTTGATGGACAAGCTGACGAAATTATTAATGACTCAACTAAATCAGCACTTGTAGGTAGTGAAGTAACTGTTGACAATTCAAGTCGTTTAAGCGGTTATGATGAAGGCTTTGATGTTGCTAAGCAAAGTCAAACTAAAACTATTGAAGCCGATGGTACTACTACTTTTGTCTTAAAATATATCCGCAAAATTTATAAAGTAAACTTTGAAGTAAACTACAATAACTCTCATTTTTCGGGAGTTACTCAAACTACTCAACCTGCTCAAGACATTGCTTTTCAAGGAAAAGTTGCAAAACCAGATTTTGCACCTGCTTTAAAGAAACCAGGCTACACATACACATTTGTACACTGGCAAGACAAAGCAGCGATGAACAATGAGTATAAAGAAGTAGCTCCATTTGATTTTGCTAACACCAAAATCACTAAAGCCACAACTTTAGTTGCTTACTTTAAAGAAGAAGTGTCTACTGCTAACTATACGATTAACCACGTCTTACCAGGAGTTGAAAAAATCTCCGAAAGAACCGTTGCAGAAGTTAAAACTGGCAAAGTAGACAGTATGGTTTCTGTTTCTGAAGCAAACGGTCTACAGCAATACTTAACTGCTGGTTTTGATTTGCCTGCCCAAACTGAAACTAAGAAAATTTCAGCAAACGGTCAAACTACTTTTACCTTAACCTATGTACGCCACAAATTTAATGTAGTTTATGACTACAATTCGGGTGAGTTAAATGGTGAAAACAAAAAGACAGTTGAGTATCAATACGAACAAACTTTAAAAGACATCACACATCCTGTTAAAAAAGACCAAACTGGACAAAAAGTTTATCGTTTTGTTGGTTGGATAAATCAAGAAACTGGCAGTTTACTTGATTTTGACTACCCTGTAAAAGTTACCAAACCATTGCTTTTAAAAGCTAAATGGGAAGAGAAAGTTAACACTCGCCCAGTTTACCTAAAGATGATTTGGGAGAATTTAGACGGCACACAAGACGAAGTTAAAGAGGCTTTAGTTCAAAAAGAAAAACCAGTTGGTAAACTACTGAAGAGCGACGACTCAGATGTGCAGAGAACTTTGTCTCAATTCAAAGCAAATCATCCGCATCCTTTCCATCACGACGAAGTGTTTTCAGCCAACTCTATAACCGCAATAGACGTTGAAGATAAGCAAGAAAAACAATACTTGACTTTTTACTTTAAAGCCAAAACTTATAACGTTGACTTCAACCGCACAGGATTGGCAGATCAATCAATTGCAGATATTTTGAAACGTACTAACACCTTTAAATATTCAAATAAAATTTCTGCTGAGTTAATTGAAGCCATGAAAAAAGTTCAAAAACCTGCAGATGACTACAATGACTACGAGTTTGAAAAACTAATAGACGAGGCAACCGGCTTAGAACTAGACGTTAACACTCCATATAACAAAAATATCGTTGTGAAACCTGTCTTTAAAACTAAACCTGTTTTAGTTTCAGTAACTCCAAAAGCAGCAGACGCGGATGTTGACAAGGTCAACAGCCAAACATGGCCAGTTCAAAAAGTATTTGCAGGCCAACCTTTTAACTATCTGCCACTAGGCACTAACATTAAAAAAGGTTGGAAGTTCTTAGGTTGGACAACTCAACCAGGAGTTCCTGTTCAACAAATTACAATAAGCAGAACTACAAGCGAAATATACGCTGTGTTTGCTCCAACTGAAACTACTTATACAGTTCGACATATCCTTGAAGGAATTGAAAACGAAATTGACGAAGTTGTCAAAGAAACTTATGGCAAGGCTCAAACTAACGACACCGTTACAATTTCTAAAGGTGATCGTTTAACTGAGTTTGACTCAGGTTTTGTTGTCAAAACACCTAGTCAAAGTAAAGTTATTCAAGCAGACGGCTCTACTGTCTTTGAACTTAGATATGAACGCAAAACTTTTGAAGTTAACTTTACTGTAAACTACAACAACCGTATCAAAGACGCAAGTGTTTCTCAAAATCCAGAAGCCCAAAAAATTAAATACCAAGGCAAGGTTAAAAAACCAGCAACTAACCCAACAATTGAAAAACCTGGTCGTACTTTTACCTTTAAACATTGGCAAAACGAACTGACTATGAACGGGCAGTACACAGAACAGCCTGACTTTAACTTTGCCGACCACCAAGTTACAC
>CAUUIC010000079.1:0-3149 GCA_963545125.1 uncultured Acholeplasmataceae bacterium | reverse complement strand
CTCTTCATTTGACTCGGTTTTCGCAAAACCTCTAAAGTCTTTTGTGCCGATAAAAAGAGGTACAACTGCTTGCATATCTTTAATATTTAGATTACCAAAATAAACTGAGTACTCTGAGTTAAAAGCGTTAACTGGTTTTTTGGCAATCTTGTAAATATAGGTTTTCTTAACTGAGTTGTGTCTAGAGTGAAAACTAAGGTCAACTAAAATCGCCTTAACAACTCTAATGTCTTCAGGTAATCGTTTATTTAAGTTATTGGGTAAATATGCAAGGTCAAGTAGCACAGGTATGTCAAAATGACACACCTGAAACTCAGCATGCACACCTTTGTCGGTTCTGGAAGCAAAATGAGTTTTGACCTTAATTTGGGTCATGTTTTTAAGGGTTTTGTCTAATTCATTTTGAACAGTGGGCAGTGTATTTTGGCGTTGTGAACCGAAATAAGCGGTTCCTCTATACTCCAAAATTAGCGCGTATCTATAATTTGATTCCATATACAAGTCCCAAAATTCTAAGCACAATAGCAGAAATTGTAAGTAGCAAAAAGAAGACAATCAAAATCCAGTCAATTGCTTTTAGTCTGTAGTCAATAGCCTCAGTTCTTGGTTTGTCTAAATCAAAGCCGCGAACATCTAAGGCGTCTGCCAACTCAAAAGCGGCTTTGAAAGAATGGACAAAAAGCGGGATTAAAATCGCGACGATAAACTTAATTTTTCTAAAAATATTGGCACTTTTTAAATCAAATCCGCGTGCTTTTTGTGCTTCGGTGATTTTATAAACTTGTTTACCTAGACTAGGAATAAAACGGATAGTTAAAGAAAAAACAAAGGTAAATGTTTGGATTTTTATACCTATTAACTTAAGTGGATAAAACAATTTTTCTAATGCATAGGTAAGCTCTAGTGGAGAAGTAGTTGTGGTTAGCCCAGACATTAAAAATAGCACACAAATTACCCTGATTACTAAGAACAAAGATTCAAATAAAGGTTTTTTAAACAGTGCTACTTTAAATGAATAAAACCCATAATTCGGCACAAAATAAAATAAAGTAAATGAAAATACTAAAACTAGTGGCAAAAACACCAAGTTTATCTTAATGTATTTAGCCACAAACCCTAATAGTGCAATAAATAAAACTACTAAAGACAAGTTTAGCCAAGAAAACGAAAAAGTAGTCACTTCAAATATCGCTTTTTCGCCATTTGACGGCCAATAGGTCAAAACCTTTATTAATACAGTTAATATTCAAAGAGTTAAAATAGCGGTTAGCGATTTAATAATTTTAAAGATATTGACTTTGGCTAAGGCTAAAATCAGTAAAGTAAACAAAGCAAAGCCAATCAACCCAGAAATTAAGTAAATGTTGTCAGTTAGTGGAAACAAAAAAGTAATCGTAATTAACTCAAGAGTTAAAAGCAATTTAACAAAAGGGTTGGTTTTGTTTAAAAAAGAACCTTTATTTTGATATTGGCCAAAAATTTGTTGTCCACTCATTTCGGTTCACCTTTTTTAAAGGAAGCGGTTAAATCTGGATTTAACTTAAAAGAAAAATTAGTGTTAAATTTTTTGTTGACCTCGTTTATCAATTTAAAAATTTTTGGTTTAGGCAAATCATTACTTAATGCAAAAAACTCAAATTTCGGCAAGTCTGCCAAAATTTCTCCAGATTCAAGATAAACTACTCGGGTTGCATATTTATAGGCAATCTCTAGGTCATGTGTGATTAATATTACAGTTCCGTTAGTTTTAGCCTGCCAGTCTTTAAATAGTTTAAGGACTTTTAAAACACTTTGAAGGTCAAGTCCACGAGTTGGTTCATCCAAAAGAATAACTTCAGGATTAAGCGCAAGAACTCCCGCTAAAGCCGCTTTCCTCATTTCGCCACCTGATAACTTAAACGGTGAAGTTTGCCAAAAAGACTCATCTAGTCCTACTAAGTTAAGTGCGGCATTAGCAAGTGAACCTGCTTGTTTTTTGGTTTTTTTAAAGTTTTTTGGCCCGAAACAAACATCTTTTTCAACAGTTTCGGCAAACAACTGATGTTCGGGAAACTGAAAAAGAAGAGCGTGTTTTTGTCTTAAGAAATTAAGCGAACGAAAAATTGGGCGCTTTGCCTTGATTTTAAAGTCATCATATTCAATTTCACCGCCAGTTGGTTTAAGCAAGGCATTTAGATGTTTTAGCAGTGTAGTTTTGCCAGCCCCGGTTTCTCCAACTATTGCGATAAACTCACCTGTTGAACTGAAGGTAAAATTGATGTTACTTAGTTTATGTTCGCCGTGTTTTTCGTATTTAAAACTTAAATTTCTCGCAACTGTTGCCATATGTATCTTTTAATTTCTGGATTTTCTTCGTTTTTATAAAACTGAAGAGTAAGTGGAAGTAGTTCGTCAGGTAGTGCCGAAATATAGTCAGAAGTGCTTTGAATTTCGGCAGTTTGTTTGTCAATTTTAAGCAATCTGTCTGAGTTTATCAGAACTTCTGGGTCATGTGTAATTAAAATTACTGTGATTTTTTGTTCTTTGTTTAAGTCTTTGATTAACTTCAGGGTTTTTTGTTTAGTAATGCTGTCTAGCATTGAAAGTGACTCGTCAAAAATTAATATTTTAGCGCCAGAAATTAAACTGCTCGCTACTGCTAATTTCTGCATTTGCCCGCCAGATAAAGCCGTTGGAATTTCTGAAAGCAAACCATCTAGGCCAAAGTCTTTTGCAACTTTTTTAACTTGTTTTTCAATTTCTGTACGACTTACGCATTTGTTTTCTAAATTAAAGGCAAGTTCTTTAAACACAGTTTGTGCAACAAACTGGTTTTCAGGGTTTTGGAAAACTAAGCCAAGGTTTTGTCTAATTTTTGTCAAATTTTCTTCATTTAAAACAAGAGGAGTGCTGTCAAAATTAAAAATAATCTCGCCACTTTTTGCGGCTTCTAGTCCTAACAAAATTCTGGCAAGTGTGGATTTACCTGCGCCATTTGTGCCAACCACACAGAAAAACTCACCTGCTTTAACATCAAAAAAAATATCTTTTAAAAGCGGTTTATTTGAAAAATTAAAATTCAGTTTTTCAACTTTTAAAATTGTGGGCATATTAAATCCTTTTATTATGTGAGTTTTTAGTTATTAAAAAACCCACCCAGCCGGGTGGGC
>CAUUIC010000078.1:0-3172 GCA_963545125.1 uncultured Acholeplasmataceae bacterium | reverse complement strand
AACGTATTTACCGGGAAGTGGTAAAACCTTTTTTGCGTCTAAAATAAAGTAATGTTTTTCAGGTACTGCTTGATAGAAAACATCTGTGCCAAGTAGCCTTTTAACTAACTTAAAATTGCCAACTTTTTGTGCAAGATTAGCACTAGTACTAGAAATTATTTTGCCTTTTTCACAAATCAACTCTTGCACAAAAACATTAAAATCAGTCTTTAAGGTAACAATGTTGCCTGCTCTGTTTTTGCCATAACAAAAGTTTTGACCAACTATTGTAGTGTTTACATTGATTTGCCTTAAAAACTTATTAAACTCAAGGTAAGTTTTATTAACAACTATTGAGTTTAGTTTAAGAAAAGAAACATCTGCTGTGGGCACAATTGCTTTAATTTTTTGAATAATTTCTAAACGTGTAAACAAAAAAACACGTGCAAACGGCTTTTCTACACAAATTACGTGCGGTTCTAAATGTGGATATCTAAGCAGATTAGCAATCAAAGCACTGTGTCCTTTATGAACTCCGTCAAAAGAACCAAGTGCTACCACTTTTGGTTTAGCTAAATAAATTACCTTTGTTTCGCCGTATTCATTTTCTAAATTAAATAACTCTGGGTTTGTATTCATTTTTATCACTATTGTATTTAACTAAAGCAATAGGTTTGCCTGCTTTAGTTGCAATAAAATCTTTTTTAACATCAACATGTTTAAAAGAAATAGTTGCACCGTTTTCAATTAACTTAGTTGAAAACTCAGATAACTCAATAAAATCGTATTTCGTTTTGAGCCAATCAAATAACTCTATTTTTATAAACTCACCCGCTTGAATTTTAGGTAAAGTAAACTCGCCAACCGCAGTACGATTTAATTTAGTTAAAGTAGCCAAGGTTGAGTTTTCCTTGCATAGAGCAGAAATAAGCGAGCGCACGTAAGTGCCCGCTTCTACCTTGCAAATAAATGTGAAGTTATCAGGAGTAACCTGTTTAAGTTCAAGAGCATATATTTTTTTTAGTTCTGATTTTAGTTGAGTAGATTCGCCTTGTCTGGCTAAATCACAGGCTTTTTTGCCGTTAATTTTTTTAGCCGAATATACAGGAGGAGTCTGCAAAAAACCAAATTTTAGGTATTTGTCTATTGTTTGATTTGCTTTTTTAAGATCAAGAGTTTTATCGGTTTTACCAATAATTTTGCCAGTTAAATCAAGAGTATCAGTTTCATATCCAACTTCAAACTCACCTGTATAGACTTTTGCAAAATCAAAATCTTGAACAAAACGAGTCGCACGACCAGTAAGCACTAAAAGCAGACCAGTTGCAAAAGGATCTAAAGTTCCTGTGTGCCCAACTTTAGTGGTTTTATCTAGTTCTTTTTTAATACCAAAAAGGGCAGCAAACGATGTGATGCCCTTTGGTTTATTTAAAAGATAAATATAGTTTTGATTTTTCAATTATTTAAAACTAGTTACCCAGCCAACTAACTCATCGCGAGAAAGTAGACCAACTTTACGGTCAATTTCCTTACCGTCTTTAAATAAAACTAGTGTAGGAATTGAGCGCACTGCAGAAAGTAAAGCAAGTTCACGATAGTCGTCAATAGAAACAGCATAAACTTTAGCAACTCCTTTAAGTTCTGCATCGGCAACTTCAGTTACTACTGGAAGTAGGGCTTGGCAAGGTCCACACCATGGAGCAAAAAAATCTACTAAAACTAGTTTATCACTGTTAATAACATCGTTGAAAAGTTCACCTTTATAAATATTCATATTCATCACCTCTTCTTAAAATATAGCACACCGAAAACAAAATAATAATTTTTAAGTCTTGTGTATTTTTCTAATATTAAAAAAGAAAAAATACTGTAAATAACCAAATAATTGCTGGATAATTTTGGCGTTTAAAATTGCTATATTTGGTATAATTTAGATATTGTGAGGTATATTTATGCGGCGCTTTTTTAAAACAATATTACTACTCATTTTAGTGCTAATTATTAGTATTTTCGTTGTCGCAGGCACTTTATTTGCTCTGCACTTTAATACAGTAAAAACACCTGAACACGCCAAGAATTATCAGTTTGTAGATAATCTACGCGAAAAAGTAGAAAAACATATATTTCTAGAATCTGCAACTGGCAAAAAGTTTGAGTTTGACTTAAACGCCGAAACTTTAACACAAGTTCTAAATCATTTAATTATCTCTAAAAAAATCGCAGATAAATCATATTTTGAAAATAATTCAAATGACAAAACGCTTTATAAAACCAACCCTGACTACGTAAGAATTAAAAGTGTGTTTTTTACAAAAGATGGCGACTTTTTTTATCTAAATGTTAACTTCGCATACAAGGCATTAGGTGAGTTTCACAGTAGTTTAACTGCTCGTGTTCAGTTAAGTGAAGATAAAAAAACTGGCGAAATTAAACTAACTTTAGATAAACTATGGTTAGGCAAAATTGGAGTTAGTTGGTCTTTTGGCAAGAAAATTGCCGATACTTTTGCCAAAAAAACAGTAGATAGCGCTTTGAACAGTTTAAAACAAATGATTGCTAAAAGTGCACCATATGTGTCTTTAGATATCACTAAAGAAAACGCAGTTTTAAAAATCAATAAAGCAGGCATGTGGAGTTATGTATCTAAGTCAATTGACAAAGACTACGAAGTTGAAGAGACTAATCCAAACGGCACAACTAAAAACAAGAGTTTGCTTAAAACTGTTAAAGAGTTTATGGACGAAAACTCACTTTATGATTTCACAGTTTCTAAAAACTCAGTTAAGTTAACGCTAGATACCAGCAAAATTTATGCAAAAGACGAAGTAACTCAAGCAGAGCGTCCTGCAATTAAAAGCGAAGATGAGCTAAAAGACTACTTTAAACAAAAAACCACCGATATTTTCATGAGTGCATTAAACAAAACAAACAACAAAGCAAACGAACTTTACATGACAATTTCAATGGAAGAAATTAACCAACTATATCGCTACTTTTTGGAAAAAAATGGTTTTAAAAAAGACGAGGCGATGCGCACTTTTAAAATCGGTTCAACTGAAATTAAAGTCAAATATAAAATAGACATCAAACCGTTTATTAAAAAAGTAGACGGTAAGCCTATGCTAACCATCCGCTTAATCTTAACTGTCACAAATGTAAGCGGTAAGCTTGGTCTTGACGGTAAATTTTTCCA
>CAUUIC010000077.1:0-3225 GCA_963545125.1 uncultured Acholeplasmataceae bacterium | reverse complement strand
CCAAAGTTATTGAAGATATCGTCAAAGAAGTTGGCCAAATCGCGGGACAACGCCCAGTTGTCACTCGCGCGCGTAAATCAATTTCTAACTTCAAACTAAGAGAAAATATGCCAATTGGTGTCAAAGTCACTCTGCGCGGTGAGAAAATGTATTACTTTTTAGATAAACTAATTTCAATTTCTCTACCAAGAGTTCGCGACTTTAGAGGAGTTTCTAAAACCGCGTTTGATGGTCGTGGAAACTATACCCTTGGTGTTAAAGAGCAACTAATTTTCCCAGAAATTAGATTTGACGATATTAAAAAAATCCGTGGTATGGACGTAGTTTTAGTAACTACTGCTAAAACCAATGAAGAGGCATTTAGTTTACTTAAAAACTTAGGCATGCCTTTTGCTAAATAGAGGACTCAAACTTATGGCTAAAAAATCAAAAATTAATGCAAATAACAAAAAACTAGAAGTCTATCTACGCTATCAAGAACGCGCTCGCGAGCTAAAGGCTAACAAAGACTATTTAGCACTACAAAAATTGCCAAGAAACGCATCGCTTTGCCGTTATCGCAACCGTTGTCAAATTGACGGTCGTCCACACGGTTTCATTCGTAAATTTGGAATTTCTCGTAATAATTTTCGCAAAATGGCGGCAGCAGGACTGTTGCCTGGCGTAAAAAAAGCCAGCTGGTAGAAGGAGGCATTTATGGTATCAGATACAATTGCAGATATGTTAACTCGCATTCGTAATGCGAACAGACAACACAAATTAAGCGTAAATGTTCCACATTCTACTGAAAAAGAACGTATTTTAAAAGTCTTAAAATCAGAAGGTTTTATCGCTTCTTACGCTGTTTTTCAAGAAGGCGTGGCTAAAAACATGAACGTTGAACTTAAATACTCAGAAGACAAGGAACTAGTAATTCACGGACTTCGCCGTGTTTCTAAACCAGGCCTTCGAGTATACTCAAGCAAAGAAGAACTACCTCGTGTCTTTAATGGTCTTGGAATTGCTGTAATTTCTACATCTAAAGGCATTATGTCAGACCGTGCTGCTAGAAAAGCAGGTTTGGGTGGCGAAGTTCTTTGCTATGTGTGGTAGGAGGAGTCAGAGTCTATGTCTAGAATTGGAAATAAAACTATCTTAGTTCCACAAGGCGTGTCAGTTTCTGTCTCTCCTGAAAACTACACAGTAGTCAAAGGTCCGCACGGCGAACTTACAAAACAATTTTCACCAATCCTTAAAATCACTCAAACTGAACAAGAAATTCAAATTACTCGTCCAAACGACGAAAAAACCACTAAACAACTACACGGTACAACTCGTGCACTACTTGCCAACATGGTGCAAGGTGTGTATCAACCTTTTCAAAAGGAACTGGATATCATTGGTGTTGGTTATAAAGCAAACTCAGTTAACGGTAAACTAACCTTAGCCCTTGGTTTTTCTCACCCTGTAGAAGTTGAAGTGCCAAAAGGCTTAGTGTGCGAAACTCCAAGTCCAGTTAAAATCATTATCAAAGGTATTGACAAAGAACTAGTTGGTGAGTTTGCAGCCCGCGTACGCTTACTTAAAAAACCAGAACCATATAAAGGAAAAGGTATCCGCTATACAGGTGAACAAGTTCGCCAAAAAGCCGGAAAAACCGCTAAATAAGGGGGACGACTATGATTTTAAAAATTTCAAAAAACGAATCTCGCTTGTCAAGACACGAGCGTGTCCGAAAATCAGTTTCAGGTACAAGTGCTCGTCCTCGCTTATCTCTTTACCGTTCAAATACCCACATCTACGTCCAAATTATTGACGACACAAAAGGCCACACTTTAGTTGCTGCTAACACCAAAGAACTGAAACTTGCCAAAAACTTAGAAGCAGCCACTGCCCTTGGTACAGCAATTGCCAAAAAAGCACTTAAAGCAAAAATCAAAGCAGTTGTTTTTGACCGCTCAGGTTATCTTTATGCAGGTCGCGTCAAAGCCCTTGCTGAGGCTGCTCGCGCTGCTGGACTTGAGTTTTAAAGGAGTAAATTATGTACGATAAATTTGAAAAAGAAGAAAAAGAATTTGACGAAAAAGTCGTTCATATTGGCCGCGTTACTAAAGTCGTTAAAGGTGGTCGTCGTTTCCGTTTTTCAGCCCTTGTAGTTGTTGGAAACCACAAAGGCAAAGTAGGTTTTGGAACAGGCAAAGCCAACGAAGTTCCAGACGCAATTAAAAAAGCCATTGAACAGGCTAAGCAAAACCTAATTAACGTGCCAATTGTCAATAACACCATCCCTCACTATATTGAAGGAATTTACGGATCTGGACACGTTGTCTTAAGACCAGCCTCAGACGGTACCGGAATAGTTGCCGGTGGTGCAGTTCGTGCAGTATGCGAGTTAACTGGAGTTTCTAACATCTTGTCTAAATCTCTTGGTTCTCGTACCCCAATTAACATGATTAGAGCAACTTTTGAAGGTTTTAAATTACTTAAAACTAAAGAAGAAATCGCTCGTCTACGTGGCGTGGAGGTTAAAAACCTATGAAACTAAAAGTTGTTTTAAGACGTTCTTTAATCGGACGACTACCACGTCAAATTAAAACTGCTGAAACTTTGGGCTTAAAGCGCATCAACGACGAAGTAGTTTTGGAAGACAACGCTGTAAACCAAGGCAAAATTAAAACTATTGCTCACTTGGTTGAAGTCAAGGAAGCGAAATAAGGAGGCCTTTGTTTATGCTAAACGAACTTAAAAACTTACGCCCACGTCCAGATAAGAAACGACTAGGCCGTGGAATTGGCTCTGGAACTGGTAAAACTTCAGGTAAAGGCCACAAAGGTCAAAACGCGCGTTCTGGCGGCGGCACTCGTCCAGGTTTTGAAGGTGGGCAACTTCCACTATTTCAACGTTTGCCAAAACGTGGTTTTAACTCACTTAACCAAACTAAAAACGCAATCGTTTCACTCACTGCTTTAAACTGCTTTGAGCCAGAAACTGTAGTTACAGTTGACTTGCTTTTAGAAAAAGGTCTAGTTTCTAAACCTTTTAAAGCAGTTAAAGTCCTAAATGGTGAACTTACTCAAAAACTAACCCTAAAAGTTCACCAAATCTCTAAATCTGCCTTAACTAAACTCCAAGCACTTGGCGGCACATTTGAGGCAATTTAACAATGAATAGAGTCAAAAGAATTTTATCCAATAAACAAATTCTGCAAAGATTTATCTTTACACTTGCTCTACTTTTAGCATTAAG
>CAUUIC010000076.1:0-3256 GCA_963545125.1 uncultured Acholeplasmataceae bacterium | reverse complement strand
TGAGTCAAATAACAGAATTAGCTTATTTAATTTAAGTCGACCGGCTAAAGAAATTGCTTCCATTGCCACGCCTTCTTGCAGGTCTCCATCTCCGCATAAGCAGTATGTATAGTAGTCTGTGTATGCGGGTCCATTTACTTTGTTTAAATGAGCCTCCGCAATTGCTGAACCTACTGCCATTGCAACGCCTTGTCCAAGTGGACCAGTTGTTGCTTCAACTCCTGGAGTTTCTCTAAACTCAGGATGGCCAGGTGTGTTTCCAGGTCTGCGAAAGTTCTTTAAGTTATCAATTGTTAAATCAAATCCTGCAAGATGCAAAAGTGAGTAAAGTAAAGCAGAGCCATGTCCTGCAGATAAATAAAAGCGGTCGCGGTTTGGCCAAAGTGGGTCTTTTGGGTTTTGATTGATTGCGTAGTTGTAAAGATAGTAAACAGGAGCTGCTGCTCCTAAAACTATCCCAGGATGGCCTGAGTTGACGTTGTTAATGGTGTCAACCCCAAGCATCTTAAGGGTATTTATGCAAAGTTTATCTAAATCTTTTTCGGTTTTCATTATTTTTCTTTAGATTTTTTGTCTATTGGTTCTTCAACTTCAACAGGTTCTACTGTTTTGTCTGCTGAGTTTGCAGCAACTTCTTGATTTAACACAGTTTTTTTATATTCCTCAGTTTCTGCTTCTAAGGCTTTGAAGTTATCTTCTCCAACTAAGGCTAAAATGTTTGTAAAAAACTTATTGTGCAGTGCTGCCATTTTTTTAGTAATTTGGCGAGAAATTCCAAAAACTAGACCAAAAACGATAATCAAAAGACCAATTAACACCCAAAATGACCAAGATTTAACTTGCGGAAACTTAGAAGAAAGCACAGCAATAGTAGTGGCAGCAGCAATAAAGCCAATTAAAATTCCTAAAAATACTGGAATAAAAATACGGTTTTTAATTGAGTTAATGCCGTCTGCGTACGCCAAGTATTCAGCGTTAACGTCTTGCTCATAAAGTCTTTTAATTGAACCTGTTTCAAAGTAAACCTGGTCTATTAAAAGTCTCGCGGTTTGTGGAGTAATGTCCCAAACTTTAAGCAAACCTTTTTTGTGCCAAATGGCTTTCTCAGATTCGGTCATAAAGTAAATTTCTAGAGTTCTTTTGTCAATTTGTTGAGTGTAGGCAGGCACTCTGTCAGTTAAATTGAATTTCATAAATCCTCCTTACTAGGGTTTAAAAAATGTTTCCTTTTAAAGACCATTGGCCACAGTGGCTATACCCTGATGGCTGCTTCAATCAAGACCTGACCCGTTCAGATAAGTCAATCGGCCAATGGCTTTTAAAAGGAAACATCTAAAGTCTTTGCCTTTACAGGCGTTTAAAGAATTTTTTTAACAACTCAGCAGCTTCATCTACCTTAACAAAAGTTAATTTAGTGTGAGCGGTGGGTTGCAGAAAAATCTCTTTTCTGATTTTTTGACTAAAAACTGTCGGGTCTTTGGCCAAAAAAATACATTCTTTTATTCTAGCAACAGCAATCGCTGCCGCACAAAGTACACAAGGCTCAAGTGTCGATATCATCACGCAGTCTTCCAGTTTCCAAGTTCTAAGTCGCTTGGTGGCTTTCTTTAAAGCAGTGATTTCTGCGTGTCCAAAAATATCGTGTTTGTGTTCTTTGGTGTTATAACCAGTTGCAACAATTTCGCCATCTTTCAAAATTAGTGCGCCAACTGGCACTTCTGCACAAGCCAAGGCTTTTTTGGCAAGCCTAAGAACGTGTGCAAACTGTTTGTTTCTATTTTCCTGGTTTTTGTTCAATATTGTAGCGTTTATTGAACTTATCTACACGGCCTTGGGCTTGTACAAATTGTTGTGTACCTGTGTAGAAAGCGTGGCATTGAGAACAAGTATCTACCTTAATTTCTTTGGCAGTAGATTGAGTTTTGAACTTAGAACCACAAGTTGAACATAAAACTTCAACTTCATTAAATTCAGGATGAATTGCTTTTTTCATGTCTATAAACTCCTTTTTTGGTAGCAGTCTACCATTATTTTAACACATCCGGCTTACTTTAGAGTAAGCCGGATGTGTGTTTATGCTATTTTATTTGGTTAATAGTTTTAAGCGTTTTTATCGTCAGAAACTTTGGTGTAGTTAAACTCAGTTTCTTTTAAAATTCCGGTTCCTGCTGGGATTAGTCCACCGATAATCACGTTTTCTTTTAGACCTTTTAGTTGATCAGGTCTAGAAGAAATAGCGGCGTCTGTCAGAATTCTTGTAGTTTCTTGGAAGGAAGCGGCTGACAAGAACGAGTCGTTTGAAAGTGAGGCTCTGGTAATTCCAAGTAACATACGTTTTCCGATTGCCGGACGTGTGCCTTGTTCAAAAGCCACGCGGTTGGCTTTCAGGAAGTCTGAGTTTGAAACCACGATACCTGGAAGCAAGTTAGTATCACCTTCGTGGATAATCATAATGCGTTTCAGCATTTGTCTGATAATTATTTCGATATGTTTATCTTGAATATCTACACCTTGAGATTGATAAACTTTGCGGACTTCTGCCAAGATGTAGTTAGAAACAGTTAAAGTATCGGTTACGCGAAGCAGTTCTTTCGGATGAATTGACCCAGGAGTAAGCGGAGTTCCGGGTTGCACTGAATCTCCTACTTTTACTAAAATGTCGGCGTTTGACTCAATTGAGTAAGTGTGAGTTTTGCCTTGACGGTCTTCAATAACCACACTAGGTTGTCCGTATTGTGGACGACTAATTTGGCTAACTTTTCCAAAATACTCAGAAATCACAGATTTTCCTTTTGGAGTTCTAGCCTCAAAAAGTTCCTGAATACGTGGAAGACCTTGAGTAATATCGGAAGCAGATGCTACACCACCGGTGTGGAAAGTACGCATCGTTAACTGAGTACCAGGCTCACCAATAGATTGTGCAGCGACAACTCCGACAGCCTCACCAACTTCTACAATTGAGTTAGTTGCTAAGTTTAGACCATAGCACTTCACACAAAGTCCGTCAATCGCAGAACATGTTAAGTTAGTTCTAATTTTAAACTCAGAGTAGTTTTCAGCAATTTTAGCAGCAGCCTCTTGAGTAATTAGTTCGTTTCTGTCAACTATTAGTAGATTGTTTTTGTCATACGCTTTTTGGGCAGCAAAACGACCGTGCAGACGTTCTTCCAAACTGCAGACTACTTTTTGGTCTTTGTCAAGGATATCTTTTACGAACACTCCGTTTTCAGTACCACAGTCTTCAAGGGTAATAATT
>CAUUIC010000075.1:0-3271 GCA_963545125.1 uncultured Acholeplasmataceae bacterium | reverse complement strand
GTCTGCATACATTATAACTTTTGCGGCCTTGTTGCGGCAGGCTCGACCAATTATTTGAATAAGTGAGTTTTTAGAGCGAAAAAGTCCCGGGATGTCGGCATCTAGTATCGCAACCAGACTAACTTCAGGGATATCGAGACCTTCTCTAAGTAGGTTAATCCCAACTAAAGCATCATATTTGCCTGCTCTTAAGTCTTTAATGATTTTTAGGCGCTCAATACTTTTGCCTTTAGAGTGCAAATACGCTACTTTCAGACTATTTTCTTTAAAGTACTTAGTTAAAAGTTCGGCGGTGTGGATAGTTAAACAAGTCACTAAAGTGCGTTCATTTTTTTGGGCTCTTGCTTTAATTTCTACAAACAAATCGTCAATTTGCCCAAGTTTTTCTCTGACTTCAATTTCTGGATCTACTATATAAGTGGGACGAATAACTTGTTCAATTACTGGTAAATTGCGAGCCATTTCGTATTCTCTAGGAGTTGCTGACATATAAATAACTTTATCTAGTTTTGCGGTAAACTCATTAAAATAAAGCGGGCGGTTGTCAAAAGTAGAGGGTAGGCGAAAACCATATTCAACTAAATTAGCCTTGCGCGCTGAGTTGCCTGCAGACATACCCTTTACTTGTGGCATGGTGATGTGAGATTCGTCTATGACCGTAATAAAGTCTGCGCCAAAAAACTCAAGTAGAGTAGACGGAGTGGCATCTGGTTCTTTTAACTGCATATGTCTTTGGTAGTTTTCAATTCCAGTGCAAGTACCAGTTAGTTCAATCATTTCAATGTCGTAGTTAGTGATTTGTTGAAGACGTTGGGCTTCAAGAAGTTTGTTTTGAAAGTTAAGTTCGGCTAGTCTGTCTTCAAGTTCTGCTTTAATTCGTTCAATTGCTAGGCGTTGTTTGGCTTCGTTAACTAAGAAAAAAGTCGCTGGATAAATTGTGATAAACTCAATTCGTTTTTGTGGACGTAAGTTTAGTTTATCTACAAACACCAGATCTGAAATCAAGTCGTCTTCAAATTCAACGCGAATTGCCAGATCGTGGGTGTTGGCAGGATATATATAGACGGTATCTCCTTTTACTTGAAAAGTTCCGCGCTTTTTGTCAAAGTCATTTCTAGTGTATTTAATTTTAACTAACCTAGCCGTAAACTCAGCAATACTCATTTTGGCGTTTTTGCGCACAAACAAGGTTTGTGCTTTAAACTCCTCAAAATCACCAATGTCGTAAATTGCGGAAACCGAAGCCACAACTATCGTGTTTTTAGACTCCAAGAGCGATGATATAGTTTTGTTTCTAAGTTGATCAATATCGTCGTTAATCGCAGCGTCTTTAGCAATATAGGTATCAGTTGCTACGTTGTAGGCCTCTGGCTGATAGTAGTCGTAGTAAGAGATGTAGTACTCAACATTGTTTTTAGGAAAAATTTGTTTTAGTTCTGAGTAAATTTGGCCGGCCAAAGTTTTGTTTGGTTCCAAAATTAGTGCTGGTTTATCTAAGTTGGCAATAATATTGGCAATAGTAAAAGTTTTGCCGGTTCCAGTTGCACCTAGCAAGATTTGTTCCTTAACTCCGGCTTTGAAGTTTTTAGTAATTTCTTTAATTGCGTTAACCTGATCGCCTTTGGGCGAAAGGTTAGAAATTAGTTTATAAATTTTAAGATACCAACCTTAAAATATTAAACAAGTTGCTGTGGTCTCTTTTTTCAAGGAGTGCTGACTCAAGAGTTGTATAAACTGGTTCTGAGTTTTTTAGGCCAACTGCCAGGCCACCAGTTGCTCTATCCTTAATCAGTTCAACGGCTTTTACACCAAGTACTGTTGCTAAAAAGCGGTCGTATTGAACAGGCGAACCACCACGTTGCACATATCCTAGCACTGTGGCTCTGGAGTTAAAACCCGTTTCTTTTGAAATTTCTTCAGCAAGTTCGTGTACATTTAGTAGTTTTTCTGAAACCACCACGATGGCGTGTTTGCGGTTTTGGCGTTTATATTCTTTAAATTTAGCCATTAAATCCGCCTTATCAAAGGGTTTATCGTGAGTAATTACGTATTCAGCTCCCCCGCAAATCGCTGAGTAAATCGCCAGTTCTGAAGAACCTCTACCCATAGTTTCGATAACAGAACAACGATGGTGTGAAGATGAAGTGTCTCTTAGTTTATCAATTGCATCCATAATAGTGTTTAGGGCAGTTGAAAAACCAATAGTAGAGTCAGTTCCACCAAGGTCGTTGTCAATAGTTGCAGGAATACCGATTGTGTTGACACCCAGTTTAGACAAAGCCAAGGCTCCTTGGTAAGTTCCGTTTCCGCCGATTGTAATTAAGTAGTCAACACCGGCTTTTTTTAAGTTGTTTTGAGCGATTTTTTGGACGTTTACTTCCACAAATTCTTTAAGTCGGTTAGTTCCCAAAAAAGTTCCGCCCATTTGCAAAAAACCACTAACATCAGTTGACTTTAGTTTAATAAAATCATTTTCAACTAAACCAGCGTACCTAGAACTTCAATGCCTGGCTGTTCGGCTGTGCGAACAACTGCTCTGATTGCGGCGTTCATTCCCGGTGCGTCTCCACCAGAAGTTAAAATTGCTATTTTCATAAAATTGCTCCTAAAAAAGGCATAAAATACCTCTCTTATTTTAACACGAAAGCCGTGCTTTGCCTAAGTTTTGGGCTTTTTTGCTGAGTAAAAACTTAAGTAATTTAGGTAAAAAAGTAAGACAAAATAAGGTAAGTTTTTCGTTTTTAAAATCCTTTGAAACTACCTAGTAAGCCGATTATTGAAGTTTCAAAATCACCTATTTTTTAAAGACTTTTAAACTCATATAGGAGTGTTATAATTGAATGAGAGGTAAAAATATGGCATTAAGAGGATCTGTATTAATTGGACAATCTGGTGGACCTACCAGTGTTATCAATTCTTCACTTCTAGGAATATATGAAGAATGCGCGAAATACGAATTTATTGAAAATATTTATGGAGCACAAAACGGTATAGTTGGTGCTATTAACGGTTGGCTGATTAACATTCGTGCTCAAGATAAGCAACAACTTGAACTTCTAAAAAATACCCCAGCGTCTGCACTAGGTAGTTGCAGATACAAACTAGACAAAGACCTACAACACCCTGACTATCAAAAAATACTTGAAACTTTTGTGAAATACAACATTCGCTACTTTTTCTACATCGGCGGCAACGATTCAATGGACAGTGCTTACAAGATTTCTCAATACCTGCAAGCCAAGAAGTATGAGTGCAGAGTAATTGGAATTCC
>CAUUIC010000074.1:0-3279 GCA_963545125.1 uncultured Acholeplasmataceae bacterium | reverse complement strand
GGTCAAAATGCAGTTGGCAAAACTTTTTTACTAAGAGCACTTGCCACTGCTTTGCGCTGTAAAAACATCGAAGTTCTACATGTTTTTCCGATAGACTTATTTACTTATGCTAACCCTGTTGAGCCAAACAACCGAAAATATTTAGACTTATTTAAAAAGACACCTGTGTTAATTCTTGACGATATCGGAACCGAACAAGGTGCAGACTGGTTGTATAAAACTGTTTTAGTGCCAATTTTGGAGCACCGTTTAAACTACAGACTCACGACGATTTTTTCATCTAATTTTAACTTAAAGGAATACTATAAAAAAATTAGTGAAAAAACTGGTGATGTGCAACTTGCTCTACAAATTTGCAGTAAGATAAAAATACTTACTGACAAAAACACTGTTGAAATCGCTTAACCTACTTAAGGAGTTTAAAAATGAAAATAGAATTAACTTTTCCAAATCAAGACAAAAAAGAGTATACTCTTGGCACAACTGTTTTAGAAGTTGCTGAAACCATCTCGCTTTCTTTAAAAAAAGCGACATTTGGTGCTAAACTAAACGACCGCTTAATTGGTGCAAACGAACCAATTTTAGAAAGCGGTAATTTTTTAATTTTAACTAAAAAAGACGAACTTGCTTTAAAAATCCTAAACCACTCAGCCGCACATCTTTTAGCATACGCCATTCAAGAACTATATCCAAACACTAAATTCTGGGTTGGACCTGCAATTGAAGAGGGTTTCTACTACGACATGGACTTAGCAGGTTCTGTGATTTCAGACCAAGACTTTCCGCTAATTGAAAAGAAAATGCGTGAGCTTAGCAAGGCTAACTTTCCAGTTTTAAGAAAAGAAGTGACAGCCGAAGAAGCCAGAGAAATCTTTAAAACAAACCCATATAAACTAGACTTAATTGAAAAACACGCAAGTGAAGGTTTAACTGTCTACACGGAAGGTGAGTTTTCTGACCTTTGTCGCGGAGGTCACGTTAAGTCAACTGGTGAAGTTCAGTATTTTAAATTACTTTCAGTATCTGGCTCTTACTTTAAAGGTTCTGCTAAAGAAAGGCCACTTACCCGAATTTACGGATGTGCTTTTTTTACGCAAAGCGACTTAGACGCTTACTTGAAACTACTGCAAGAGCGAAAAGATCGCGATCATCGCAAAGTTGGAAAAGAACAAGATATTTTCTTCATTTCTAAAGAAGTTGGTCAAGGTTTGGTTTTCATGCAACCAAAAGGAGCAACTATTCGTCGCACTGTTGAGCGCTATATTACCGACAAAGAACTAGCCTTAGGATACCTGCACGTCTACACACCGATTTTGGCAAATGTTTCACTTTACGAAACGTCTGGTCACTTCGCTCACTACAAAGACTCAATGTTTCCGGTATTAGAGTTTAAAAGCGGCGAAAAAATGGTACTGCGTCCAATGAACTGTCCGCACCACATGCAAATATTTTCACAAAAACTACGCTCATATCAAGAACTTCCACTTAGAATTGCTGAACTTGGAATGATGCACAGATACGAAAAATCAGGTGCGCTAACTGGTCTGGAAAGAGTTCGCGAAATGACTTTAAATGATGCACACATTTTTGTAACTCCAAAACAAATCAAACAAGAATTTAGTCAAACTGTGAAGCTGATTTTAGACTGCTATAAAGACTTTAACATCAAAGACTTTAAGTTTAGACTGTCATACCGCGATAAAGAAGATAAAGAAAAATACTATCCAGATGACAAAATGTGGGACATGGCAGAAAAATACCTAAAAGAAACCATGGATTCGTTAAAACTTACCTACTACGAGGCTAAAGGCGAGGCTGCTTTCTATGGTCCTAAACTAGACGTGCAAATCAAAACAGCAATTGGACATGAAGAAACACTTTCAACCGTTCAACTAGACTTTTTGCTTGCAAAACGTTTTGGCTTAACTTATGTTGATAAAGACGGTAAAGAAAAAACACCAGTTGTTATTCACCGTGGTGTGGTTTCAACAATGGAGCGTTTTATTGCTTATCTACTTGAAGAGACTAAAGGGTTTTTCCCACTTTGGCTGTCACCAGATCAAATCAGAGTAATTCCAGTTAACAACGAATTTCACTTAAAATACGCAAAGCAAGTTACCGCTCGTCTAAGAAAACAAGGCTTTATTGTTAACCTTGACGCCTCTTCTGAAAAACTTGGCTACAAAATTAGACAATCTCAAACTCAAAAAGTCAACTACACTTTAGTAATTGGTGACAACGAAGTTCAAAACAAATCAGTAACTTACCGCAAATACGGAGAAACTCAACAAACCGAAATTAAGACCGGTGACTTTATTAAACTACTTAAAAAAGAAATTAAAACTAAAGGCTTAAAATAAATGATTGAGTTTAAAAATGTTAGTTTTTCTTACGATAAGAAAAACTTGGTTTTAACTGGCCTTAGTTTTACTCTAAAGCCTGGCGAAATTATGGGTTTACTTGGAGCCAACGGCTCTGGGAAGTCTACTACTTTTAGACTGCTAACTGGGCTGATAAAACCAGTAAGTGGATCAATTTCTGTCTTTGAAAAAAAACCTGGCTACGCACTTTCAAAAGACATTGGCTACATGCTTGAAGAACGTAGTTTAATTCAAAATATGAAGGTTAAAGACTACGTTTACTACCTTTGTATGTTGAAAGATATGTCAAAAAAAGAAGTTGAGACAGAACTTAAAAAATACCTTGAGTTTTTTGGACTAAAAGATAAGTTTGACTTAAAAATCCAAGAACTTTCCAAAGGTATGCAACAACGCCTGCAATTTATTGTAGCTGTGTTAAATAAACCCAAACTATTGATCTTAGACGAACCATTTACAGGTTTAGATGTTTTTAACATAAAGTTATTTATGGAAGTAATTAACGACTTAATTAAGTCAGGTACAATGGTCATATTTTCTTCACACCAAATTGATCAAGTTGAGTCGCTTTGCTCAAAAGTTTTAATTTTAAATCAAGGTAAAACCGTCGTACAAGGCGATTTAAACGAAATTAAACAAAACTTTTCAAAAGTTTATCTAAACATCGAAGCCCCTGAAATTGCAAAACAGTCTTTTTCGGGACTAGATGGAATTTGTGAAATTAAAGAACTTTCTTTAAACCAAATTAGACTAACTTTAAAATCAGAAAATTACAGCCAGCCAATTTTTAATTTCTTGAAAGACAAAGTAGAAATAAAAAAATATTCACTAGACTACGCTTCTTTAAAAGAAATTTTTATTACTAAGGTGAAGAATTATGAATAGCAAATTTGGTAAGTTG
>CAUUIC010000073.1:0-3318 GCA_963545125.1 uncultured Acholeplasmataceae bacterium | reverse complement strand
AGAAGAATTTAAAATTAAAATGAGTTTTGTTGGTGATTACGAAGCAGATGGAATATTATTTAAACAGCAAAACATTACTCTGCCAACCTTTATTCATAAAGAGAAAAACGATAATTTATCCGTTGAAATATCAATACAGAAACAACAATACGCTACAGGTGTTCAGCCGATGCTGTATTTAACTATACCTATTACATCATTAGAAAATGGCAATGAAATGATAGGAAAAACAGCGAAACAGCTAAATTTTAGTTACACGTCTTTTGTTATAGATGATAAAAACAAAAACTCTTTATTAAATATTTTTAGATTTTTTGGTATATGTTCTGCAAAGCATAAGCACGATATAAAAGAAATTTTAAGGTTAATTATTGAGTATACAGAAGAAAAGGATAGATAATTTTTATAGCTACTAAATTTGGTGAAAATATGTCAAAAATAAGTGTAAATATCGAATATATTAAAGAAAACCTAATAAAAATTGGCTACAAGATAGCCGATTGCGATGAAAAAACTAATAATGGTAAATTTTGGCAATTGAAGTTTTCGAATAGTACAGCAATAGTCAATATTTATGATAATAACAAAAAAGGAAATACAGTAGTAAATGGAAAAGCTGATTCCAACGAAACAAAAAAATTAAAAGAAATTATTGAAAAACTAAAGCACAATGAATTAGAAATCGATGAGTTGAATGAAAAAATTGTTAGCTTAATTAACAAAAAGAAAGAAGAAGATTTTTTTGACTATAAAAGCGAATTTACAAATAATAGCAAAAATGGTTCATTGTTACATGACATTATTTGCTTGTCAAATAACATAAGTAATCAAGAAGCATATTTAATATTTGGTGTTGATGACAACGGGAAGGCTGTTGGGTTAGATAAAAAGTTGATTTCTAACAATATACAAGATATGGTTAAACATAATGAATTCGCTGGTGGTGTTCATCCAGAAATTGATATAAAAAACTTACATTACTTACATTATGATATCGGAGTCATTGTTTGCAAAAGCTCTAAAAATGTACCTTTTTACTTAATGAGTAAACATAAACAAGTCCAACCTTACCATATATACACTAGAGTCGGTGATACAAATACTCCAATAAACGAAAACGCAAGTTATGAGGATATAATGAAACTCTGGAGAATTCACTTTCAAAGAGAAAATGAAGATTAAGCAAGTCTGTTCAATTATGATTCACTAAAATTATGAAAAAAACTCCCTTTACAGGGAGTTTTTTCGTTTGTCTTGTGTTTATTTGCGAACTAATTCAGGTGTGAACCAGTCGTTGTAAATCTTGTAGTCGTTGTTACCTGGTTTTAGTTTTTCGTAGTTAAAGAAACTTCTTTGGTTAATTTCTGAGTTTAGCCTGTCCATTGCTTTAGCGTGCGCATCTGCACCGAAGTCAACAGTTCCAAGAATTTGTTCAAGTACGTATTTTTTAGTGTTTGCGTTGTTTACTTTTTCTTTAAATGTTTTAAGTACATTGTTAAGCACGTTTACTAAGTTAGTTGGAAGATCTGGACGGTAATCATTGAAATCGCTTAAGAAATAAGTTTTGATTTGACCAACAGTCAATTCGTCCTTTTTATCGTTGTTTAGATTTAAACCTTTTTCTTTAAAGCGTTTAATTGTGTCTTTTGGACCTTCAGTAGTTGGCGCTTTTTCTAAAGAAAGACCAGCAAGCACGTGGAAACCAAAACTAGATTCAAGTTTTTTAAGTTGTTCTTTAGTAAAGTCTGCTGAGTTTTGAGCCTCAGAAGCGTATTCAATTACTGGATTTTCAAGTGAAGCCTCATGAGGTTTTTTAGTGCCAAGTAATTGACGGTAGAAGTCAAGAGCATGGCGCATAAATCTTTCGTCAAACTTAGAGCTTTGGCCAAAGTCGTTTTTAGAGTTTTTAACTTTATTTAACTTCTCTGCTTTTAAAGTTACACCAGCGTTTCTTAGTTTAACTAAGTCTTCTAGTTTTAAGTCGTCACCAAAGTTTAGTTTTTCTTTTGTTTTGTTGTCAAGAGTTTGAGTGTTTTTCTCGTAAGCGTCGTATGGAGTTAGACGAGGAATTGAGTTGAATTTCTTCGCGATTTCATCCAAAGTATCATACATCTTGTCAACACGGTTTTCATAGGCTTGCTTAATTGCGTATTTAAGAAGTTTAGAAAGTGTTTTGATTTGCTCATCTGTCAAAGAATCCGCGGTAATTTTTTCGTTGTGTTTACCGTCTAGTTTTGTGTCAAAGTAAGCAAGTAAGTGAGCAAGGTCCACGTTTGCGTATTCTTTAAATAAACGGTTTGCACGTTTAGTTAGAGTTTCGTAGTTAAGGACATCTGGGTCAAGTCTGTATAGTTCAATTGCTTTTTGCAAGATTTTTTTATTGTAAATTTCTGAGTATTTCTCTACATTGTAGTATTTGATATAAAATTCATACACGCCAATTGAAGAAGGTAGTTTGTTGCTTGCAAATTGGTTTTGAGAAAATGAGTTGATTTCTGATTTAATGGCTTTTTTGATGTCTTTTTTCATTTTGTCAGTAATTTTTGATTGGTAGTTGTCTAAAATGAATTTTTCGCCAAGTATGTCGCGAGCAGCACCAGGACCAATGATTTTCTTAACATGTTCAAAGAAGTCTTTTAGCGAAATTGGGTTTAACTCTGTTTTTAAATCGTTTAGATAAACTGATGATTTTTTAAATGAAAGAATGTCGGTTCTAGATGATTTGTGAGCAACGTTTTTAAACAGTGCTCTGGTTTGCGCGTACATCACGTTGTCGTTGACGTGTACTTTTACTTTGGCAAGCATTTTTTCATTTGCTTGTTTAATGTAGGCGTCGTCTAGTGCTTTTTCTTCTAAAATTTTGCGGATTTTTTCTTGTACTGCTTTAGCCTCGTCAGTTTTTTGGAATTTATCGTCTTTTTTGTTGTAGATTTTTTCGTTGTCTACTTGGTCTTTATTTGAAGAAAGTAGGTAGGCAAGGAAGTTTTTGTTGTTTTTTCTTTGAATGTCTTGAGAATAACGACGAGCTCCGTTGTCTTTTAAGTCAAGTGAGTAGATGTAGTCTCTAAGTCCTGTGTCTTCAAAGTCTTTGTATTTCATTTCTTTAGTAGACTCAAGAACTTCTTTAGTTACTTTGTTTACGATTTTACCTTCTGGGCTAATTTCGATTTTTTTGTCGTCTGGTTGAAATAGATTATAAATTTCAATAAAACGTTTTAGAATTTCTTTCTTGTCGTCATAGTTTTTCTTGTCATCAGCATTTTTTTGGTAGCGGCTGTCAAGAGCAACATCGGCTTTTCCATCTTCTGCTTTGCGGCT
>CAUUIC010000072.1:0-3337 GCA_963545125.1 uncultured Acholeplasmataceae bacterium | reverse complement strand
AAATCTCTAAAATCTGCTATTCACCTGAAAATAAAGTAAAAACATCTGAGTTTTTTAAGTTAAAATGATTTGTAAAACTTTCAAAACTTTCTTGAGTTTTTGTGTTTGAAAGTCCTTTGCTTAATAAAGGAAAAGAGTACTCGTATATAGTTTTTGGAAATAAAAACTGATCTTGTGGATTTTGCATAACTGCAGAAACCACTTTAAAGTAGTTATCTGTGCTAATTGCTTGAATGTCAGTGTGGTTTAAAGTGATTTCACCTTTTTGCGCAAATTCATGAGTTTTTCCAATATTTTTTAAAATTGCGTTTAACATAGTTGTTTTGCCAGAGCCAGAGGGGCCAAATATACAGTAAATTTCACCTGGCAAAAAATCTATGTTGATATCTTTTAAAATTACTCTATTGTTTTCTTTTAAAGCAAGTGTATAGTTTTTAAAAGACAAAAGCATGTAAGGCTACTCCTGTAAAACTTACAAAACTAATTAAAATGAAAGAGATATTTTTAACTAAAGACTTCATATATGTAGGCAAAACTAGTCGTCTTGATTTATTTAAATTGAAGTTTTTTAAGGTTGCGGCTAATGTCAGCATTTCGGTAATCTCAAAGGCTCTAACTAAAACTGGCACAACCAGACCTCTAAACTTTTGATAAAGTGTTTTTTTGGTGTTGCCAACATATCTTTTGACTTGCATGTTGTGCCTAAATTCATGCATAAAAACTGGCAGGAAAGTAAACATAACACAAATACCTAAAATAAATTTGCGAGAGACTTTTAGTTTAATTAAAATCTCAGTTAGATAACTAAGGTCAAGTCCGCTCATTAAAATATATGCTAAAAATGCAGCAAAAAAACGCACAAATACAGAATATGTTTGTTCAGCGCTTTTGGTCTGCAGCCAAAATACAGCCAAAACTATCGTTGTAAACATCAAAAAACTTGGCAATTTTGTGGCCAAAGCATCTGCAAATCCGAAGGCAGTTAAAATTATTAGACTAACTAAAATAAAAAAAGTTTTAGCCTTGGTTTCGGCTAAAACCAAGCCAAGGGTAAAAATTAAAATAGAGTTTAAAAGTAAAACGAATGGGTTTAGTTTACTCAACAAAGTCATTGAGTTTAAGTAGTTTGTGGTTTTTAAACTCTTTGGCGATTATAAATCCGAGTGCCGTGCCTATAATTGCTAAAACTACAGTAAAGGAAATTATTAAACTGATGTTCAAGGTGTTGCCAACAATAATGGTGTTATTGGCTTTTCCTGAAATTAAGCGCATGTAGAACCATTGCGCAGGAGTTTGTAGTGGTACAAACAAAGCACTGGCTAGTAGTTTAGGGGTAGTTTTGCGGTAGTTTTTAAAAATAATTAAACAAATTATTTCTAAAATTAATGCAGGAATTATAAATGAAAACAGCATTACTGGGCGAAAAGTTAAAGGAATGCCAAGCATTAAACTAAGCAACAAGAGAGTACCTGGTTTGCGGACTTTGTAAAGCACAATGTAGATTAAAAAGCCATATGGAAAAGCAAAGCCAATGGCCTTGGCCCCAAAAATTTTAACTGCGTGCAAAGGAAAAAGCAGTCCACCAATTGCTAGCATAATAGCAGCAGAGATGCCAATAAAAATAAAGTCTGCTAAAGTGAAACCAAAAAAACCATCGGCTTTTGGTAAAAGTGTGTAGAAACTTTTGCCGGGTTTTCCAAAATTCTTATTTTTTTCCATAATATTACCTCTATGTTTATATTTTAATTTAATTTAATTATTTTGTCACAAATTAAAAAAGGTCTAGGTTTGTGAGTAATGATTAAAAAAGCATGGTTTTGTTTTAAGTTAGTAATAATACTTAAGACATTTTCTTCGTTTTCAGGATCTAAAAATCTAGTGGGTTCGTCTAACACAATTAACTGAGAGTTTTTCAAAATTGCTCTACAAAGTGCTATTCTAAACTTCTCGCCAGTTGAAATATTAAGATGTTCAGGAGTTAGTTCAAGGTCTAGGTTTTCACCGTGATTTTTAAAAAACTCACCTAACCCTGCTTGGTAAATTGCTTGAATTATTTCTTTATCTTGAATTGATGAGTTTCTTAAAGTTAAGTTATATCTAAGGGTGTCTTTAAAGATGTGTTCGTCTTGAAATAAAACCGAGACATTTTGGTTTAAAGACTTGGTGTTAATAGAGTTGATGTTGTGTTTGTTGTTAAAAACAATTTCGCCGCTAACTGGCTGAACTAATCCTGAAATTGACTTAACTAGTGTTGACTTTCCAACGCCCGAGCGGCCAGATGCACCGAATATTTCTCCAACTTTTATTTCAAAAGACAAGTCTTTAATTAACATTTGGTCTGCTTTATAGCCAAAATTAACAGACTTGAAACAAACACTTTCAAATGTAAAGTCAGCCATTCCCACAACCTGATTTTCTTTTGGCATCGCGTATACTTTTTGAATGCGCTCATCTGCTGACTGAACTAAGGCGTATTGTTCAAATAAAGTAGACAAACTAAAGACTAAAAATAAGGTTAAGTAAAATAAAATTGGAGCAAAATAACTGGCAAACTCAACTTTAAATATGGTTTTAGCAAAATAAGCAAAAACTATTGCAAGTAAAGTTGCAAAAGTAGTAACAAAGGTTATTTTGCCTTCAATCAGCAAGTTGAGAAACACATTTTTTTGATTTAACTTATTAGAATGTTCTTTAATTTCTGCGCTGGCTTGACTGGTTTGGCCAAACATATAAATACTTCTAAGGGCAGATGTTTTGACAAATATTACTTTAGTTAAAGTTTTAAATAAAGATCTAGTTTCCGCAAACTTGCTTTGACTTAACTTAAAGAACATAAAGTAAAGCAGTAAAATTAGTAAATGAGTTGAAAAAATTATTAAAACTAAAAGTGGTGAAATAAAGTAAGCGGTAATTAAAACAAACATTTCTAAAATAACTGAAATAAAGAAAGGCGAGATAGTGTGCGCAAAAAACAACTCAAGAGTTTCAATGTCTTTGGTCAAGACTGTCAAAAAATCACTCTTGTAAGTCTCAGTAAGTAAATCTAGGCTTGTGTTTTTAAGTTCTTTAAATAAAACTAGCCGGTAGTTTTCCAAAATACGGAAAGCCACTAGGTGGTTAAAGTACTGCTCAAGGAACCGAAAAAATGGTCTAAGTAGTCCAACTATTGGAACTAAGACACCTAAAACAACTAAGACAGTAAAAGAAAGCGTGCTGTATTTAAATAAAATAAATAAAGGAAGGACTGCAATTAAAAGTACACTCAATTGAGAAAGCACACCAAAACAAACAGCTACGGTCATCGCCAGTAAATTATTTTTTAGAAAAACTCGCTTAT
>CAUUIC010000071.1:0-3359 GCA_963545125.1 uncultured Acholeplasmataceae bacterium | reverse complement strand
AATGAGCGCAGTAAAACAATTTCTTTTGACTTTACAGTTCCTGCTCTTGATAAAGTTAAAAAACTAGAAGTTAGTTTCTTTAGTAAAATAGGCGCATTAATTCAAAAAGTTGAGTACACAGAAAATGAAACAATTCAAAAAACATTTACGCGAGAACAACTTGGTTTATCTCAAGATGAGGAGTTTGTAGGCTGGAGCAATTCAAAAAACAGTCAAACTGCTCTAGACGCTATCAAAGCAACTCAAGAAAACCAAAACTTGTATCCGGTTTACCGTCTAAAAGAAAACGCTAAAAAAATTACTATTAACTTCTTTGACAAAAAAGGTAACTTAATTGAAGCCGTTGAACATGACCTTGGCCAAAGTATTTCAAAAACTTTTTCCGACAAACAACTTGGGCTAGGTGCAGATGAAGAGTTTTTAGGCTGGACTCCTTTTAAAGGAGAGGCTGCTGTTCCTGATTTGAAAGCCACTAAAGAAAACAAAAACTTGTATCCTGCTTACCGCCAAAAAGAAAATCAAGGTCCAACTAAAAAAATTACTATTAACTTCTTTGACAAAACAGGTGATTTAATTGAGGGAATTGAATATAAAGTAGGCGAACTAATTTACCAAGGTTTTTCAGACTCTCAACTTAAACTAGCCAGCGACGAAAAACTTATTGGTTGGACTAACCAAAAAGGTGGCACTACTCCACTTTCTTTGCTTGAGGCCAAAAAAGAAAACAAAAACCTGTATCCAGTAATTCAAAAACAAACAAAGCCAAATCCAAACGCTACTGCCGAAATTCCAGAAGACCCAGAAGGAGAAGGTAAAGGCGACTTAGAACAGGCTAAAGAACCTAAAACTAAAGTAGATTTATCTGGAGTTGAAAAAAACCCAGCAACTCCTGGTTTTACACCAAAGTCAACTCAAGAAAAAGACATCAGACACACTTCTAAAAATAAAAAACTAGGAGTTAAACCGCTAAAAGCTGTTGAAGTTGAAAAAGAAGTTTACTACACAACTTTGGAAAACTTCTTTAAATCACTTGGTAACTTAGTTGACTACCGCAAGGAATACAAAAACCAAAAAGACCAAGAAGGCAGAGTTTATAACTTAAAGAAACGCATTGAAAAAGTACAAAATGGACATGTTTTTTCACTTAAACTAATTCAAGAGTTTGAGTTTACTTCAACCCCTCCTGGTGTTGAAAAAGTTGAAAACTATACTTTGACCAGCGAAATTTACTACGACGCTTTAAGCGGTAAGTTAACTATTTCTAAAGTTTCTTTGCTTGACGATATTTTTTCCGAAGAAGAAGGTGATTTTGTGTCTTTTTCAGACTACCGCTTCAGAGGTAGAATTGAGTCTAGACCAGATAAAGAAAAAGGTCGTATTTTTGATTTAAAGAAATACCAACTAATGGGATGGCAGCAAAGTGGTAAAGAACCAGTTCTGCCAGTTTCTGTGCTTTCTATGATCGTACACGAAAAAAGTGGATTTGCAACTTACTGGACAGGCTACGAAATTCGCACTAACGAAGTTGCAAGAGATGGAGACAAATCAATTGACCCTGAAGATGCAAATGAAAAAGATGGCAAGTTCTATCCACATGCAGACGACGAAGATGAACAAAAAGTACCAAAATCTGTCTATTCCCTTTGGTTTAAATCAATTAACTTCTTTGTATCTGAATACTACTGGGCAATTGATCGAAAAGAAAAACTGATAGATTCAATCAATAAAAATAAAGAAAATCTACTAACTGAAAACTCAACTGATTACTATCAAACACTAAACCAACTGTTGGAAGACACAGAAGACTTCCACTCAGGACTATTCGCGCTTGCCTCTGCTTTTCTTTATGTTAATGGTAACCGTCAGTATGACAATGAAAATAAACAGAAAGTAGAAGCGATTAAAAATGCGATGGCAGAAAAAGTAAATAATGAAATTGAAATTTCAAATGATGGCAAAACCGCTATTATTAACTTAACTCAAATCAACTACGAAAACGAAAACGACAAAAGTATTTTAGACAAATATCTAGAACTGACTAAAAAGATTAAAAAAGACTATCCGACTGTGGAAAACTTAGTTATCAACCTAGCAATAAACGGTGGCGGCGATGTTTACGCGGCTGTTGAGTTTGTAGCGGCTTTAGCAGGTCCGGATAAAGAAATTTTTTACTCTGAATACAACTGTGCAACTTACAAAACCGACACAACTTACGCGAGAACCACTTTAAAAGACACTGAACTTCCTAAGTTCAAACGTTCATTTCTGCAAACCAGCGTTGGTTCGTTTTCATCAGCATCTATGATTGCAGGTATAGTTCGTGATAACAAAATCATGCCAGTAATTGGCACCAAAACCGGAGGTGGTGCATCTAGTACTACTCAGGCTTACTTGCCATGCGGATCTGTTGTCGACTACTCTTCAGACAGCGTATATTTGACTGCCAAAAAAACCGTAGAAGCGGCGCACCGCGAGGCTGAGTTTGGAGTTGAGCCTAACTACAACTACGGCTTTACTGAAGACTACGACAACATACAAAACTTCTTTAATCCAAATTATGTTGCTCAAAAACTAGCTGAGTTTAACTTACTTGGCTAATTTAGATAGCAAAGCAAAAAAAACACATTCAAGCAAGTTTTGGTGTACTTTTTTAATCCTGGTTTGAATAAGTTTTAAAACGGTTTTATAATGATAAAGTAAATAAGCCGGTAGTGAGGTGCAAGATGGTAAAGAAAATTAGTCTTTTGATTGTTTTTTTAATAAGCGGTTTTATGTTTTTTTCATGCAAACCTAAACCAAAACCTGCACCAAATACAGATAACGGACAAAATGAAGCAATTTCACCTAAACCAACTCCAAACCATACACCTAGTCCTGAGCCTAAAAAACCAAAAACTTTGGACCGTGGTATGCTTAATATTGTAGCAAAATCTATGTTCGTGAAAAACTTTGATAAGTTTTTAGGCAAACCAATTGACGAAGTTGACCCAGATGACTTTGTTTACAGTTTCAAAGAAACCTATGGTTGGAAAGACTCAGACTTTACACTAATTAAACCTAAGTTTGAAGACCACAACGAAGAAATTATCATAACTTACAAGTTAGCGCACAAAAACCTACTTTCAAGTGTACACATCCTTAAATTAACTGGCTTTAAAAAAGCCACACAACCTGCAATTGAGCCGGAAGACCAAGAAGAGAGCTTAACTAAGGCTTTTCAAGACGCTGACTTAATTTTAAGTAAAGAAAGTAAAAGTACCTACTTGTTTGATTTAACTGAGTCTGACTTTAAACTACTTAATGTAGAAGATAAGCACCACCCTAACTTAGTTTTAGAATTAAATAGAAACTTCTTAACT
>CAUUIC010000070.1:0-3377 GCA_963545125.1 uncultured Acholeplasmataceae bacterium | reverse complement strand
TTAGAGATGGAGATAAAAAACGTTTTCTTGGAAGAGGTGTGTTAAAGGCTGTTGCTAATGTTAACGAAAAAATCGCACCTGAACTAATCGGTCTATCTTGTCTTGACCAAATGGCGATTGACCAAGCGATGCTTGATTTAGATGGAACTCCAAATAAAGCAAATCTTGGTGCTAACGCAATCTTAGCGGTTTCAATGGCAACTTGCCGCGCTGCTGCTGACTTTCTTGGTCTAGACTTACACTCATACCTTGGAACTTTCTTTGCACATACTTTACCAGTGCCAATGTTAAACATCTTAAACGGCGGAGCACACGCAGACAGTAACGTTGATTTCCAAGAGTTCATGATTATTCCTGCTGGTTTTAAAACTTTCAAAGAAGCGATTGTTTGTGCTGCCGAAGTTTATCACAACCTAAAAGCAGTACTTAAGAAAAAAGGTCTTGCAACTGGTGGTGGAGATGAAGGTGGATTTGCTCCAAACCTAGAGTCAAACGCTGCGGCTTTTGACTTAATTGTTGAGGCTATTAAACAAGCCGGCTATAAACCAGGTAAAGATGTATTTTTAGCAATTGACGCCGCTTCTTCTGAGTTCTACGACGAGACTAAAAAACGCTATGTTTTCAAAGCAACTGGTGAAGAATTGACTTCTGATCAACTAGTTGACTTCTATGTTTCTCTAGTTGAAAAATACCCACTTATTTCAATTGAAGATGGTTTATTTGAAGACGACTGGGCTGGCTGGAAAAAACTAACTGATAAACTTGGTGACAAAATCCAATTAGTTGGCGACGACCTATTTGTAACTAACGAAAAACGCCTAGCACAAGGTATTGAAAAAGGTGTTGCTAACTCTATTTTAGTTAAAGTTAACCAAATCGGTTCTATTACCGAAACTTACCGCACTATTGAACTTGCTAAACGCTCTGGCTATACCACAGTAATTAGCCACCGTAGTGGAGAAACTGAGGATACTTTTATTGCAGATTTAGCAGTTGCCCTAAACGCAGGTCAAATTAAAACAGGTTCGATGTCTAGAACTGACCGCATCGCTAAATACAATCAACTAATTCGTCTTGAAGAACTTCTTGGTGACCAAGCAGTTTATCCAGGTCTAGCTGCATTTCCTAAACTAAAAAAATAATTTTTAGTTTAATTATTTAAATACACATAAAAAACTAAAGTTAAAAGCCCTTTGTTTTTGCACAAAGGGGCTTTTAATTGTCAAAATAAGGTTAAAAATGAAGATTATCGCAAACAATAAAAAAGCATATTTTGACTTTGAAATCATTAAAACCTACGAAGCAGGTATCGTCTTAACTGGTTCTGAAGTCAAGGCTCTTCGCGCCGGTAAAGTCACGATGACTGGCGCTTTTTGTGATATTACTAAACATTTAGAACTTTACTTGCGCGACATGAAAATCGGGTTTATCCAAGAAAACCTCGCTAAGTTTCAACACAAAGAAACTAGCAGCCGTAAACTACTTTTACATAAAGCCGAAATTATTCAAATTAAGCAAAAAGTTTTTGAAAAAGGTCTAACTTTAATTCCTTTAAAAATTTACTTTAACCAGGCTCTGGTAAAGGTAGAAATTGGGCTGTGTCGTGGTAAAAACTTAAGGGATAAAAGGCAAACCATTAAAGAACGCGATTTGAAACGTGAAAACGCTAAATTTAAACTAAAAGTTTAACAAAAGGTATCAAATTATGAAAAAACTAACAGGCAATCAAATCAGACAAATGTGGCTTGATTTCTTTAAATCCAAAGACCACTATGTATATAAGTCAGTTTCGTTAATTCCGAAAAACGACAAGACTTTACTGTGGATTAACTCAGGTGTAGCATCACTTAAACAATACTTTGATGGCACAATGATGCCGCCTTACCCCAGAATTACAAGTTCTCAAAAATGTATCCGCACGAATGATATTGAAAATGTAGGGTTAACCGCCAGACACCACACATTTTTTGAAATGCTTGGCAATTTTTCTATTGGCAACTATTTTAAAAAAGAAGCGATTTCTTTTGCTTTTGAGTTAATGACTTCAACTAAATGGTTTGGTTTTGACTTAAATAAACTTTATTTTACATATTATCCTAAAGACCTTGAAACTAAAGAAATTTGGCTGAGTTTAGGTGTTTCTGAAAGTAAGTTAGTGCCGCTTGAATCAAATTTTTGGGAAATTGGCGAAGGACCTTGCGGGCCAAATACCGAAATAATTTATGACCGCGGAGAAAAATACGACCAACGCGGAGAAGTGGCTTTAAGAAACGACTTAGAAACTGCTCGTTATGTTGAACTTTGGAATATAGTTTTTTCTTCTTTTAACGCAGAAACCGGCAAAAAACGAGAAGACTATAAACCTCTTCCGCACAAAAACATTGATACTGGCGCTGGATTTGAGCGACTTTGCGCAATTATGCAAGATGTAGAGACAAACTACGACACCGACTTGTTTGCGCCAATTATGCGAGCAATTGAAAAACAAACTAACCGCAAATACCTAGGTCAAAAAGAGTTTAAAATTATCGCTGACCACTTAAAAACCGTGACTTTTGCAGTTTCAGATGGAGCGGTGGTTTCAAATGAAGGCAGAGGCTACGTGCTTAGAAGACTGATTCGCCGTGCTGTGAAAGCAGGACGCAGACTTGGCATGCAGAAACCTTTCATATACCTACTTGTGCCAAGTGTAATTGAGGCAATGGGTGAGTTTTACACTGACCTTAAAAATAGCGTTGTAGTTGTTCAAAACATTTTAAAACAGGAAGAAGAGAAGTTTTTAGAAACTATTGAAGCGGGCGAAAAAGAGTTTTTTAAACTTATTCAAATCAAAAAATCTATTTCTGGCGAAAGCGCTTTTAAGTTATACGACACCTATGGCTTTCCGTTTGAGTTAACAAAAGAATATGCCGATGAAAACGGTGTTGAGGTTGATGAAAAAGGTTTTCATCAGTTTCTTGCAAAACAAAAAGAACTTTCTCGCTCTGCTCGTCAAAACTTTCAGTCAATGAAAGGACAAAACAAAGAGTTTTTAGAGTTTAGTGAAAAATCTGAGTTTATAGGATATGAAAACTTATCGTCTGAATCTAGAGTAATCAAAGTTTTTAAAGAAGGGATTGTCCTTGATAAAACTCCTTTTTTTGCAGAAACCGGAGGTCAAGTTTCGGACCTTGGAACTATTGAAAAAGCGGAAGTGAAAGGCATGCTTAAACTGCCGTTTGGCCAACACTTGCATATTGTTGAATCTCAGTTTAAAGAAGGCGAAGTTGTTAAATGCCAGGTAGACGAAGCACACCGCACACCTACTATGTATAACCACAGTGCAACTCACTTAATTCACAGAGCTTTAAAAGATGTACTTGGTGAATACGTTAATC
>CAUUIC010000069.1:0-3378 GCA_963545125.1 uncultured Acholeplasmataceae bacterium | reverse complement strand
TTACATATAAAATGCTTTTATAGATGCGAATTGTTGAACTGTCTGGCAAATCTGGGTCTTTAAAGTCAATTAAGTTGTATGACTTAAAGGTTTGCAAAACAGGTCTGAGTTCTTTTTTGGAAATTCTTTTGTCTAAAAACCCAATTCTGGCAAGTTCATCGTGCACTTGTTTTAACTCAATTTCAATGTCTTGGGAAATTGTTGCGGTCTCAAGGGCTCTTTGGAAAAGAATTCTTAAAATAAGCAGAACTACTGTGTCGTTTTTCTTAAGTCTTAAACGGTTGTAGCCAGATGTATTTACAATAAAAAGTGTTTCGGCTTCTCTTTTGATTTCCAAAGAAAAGTCAAGCAAAGCAAGCAGAGCGCTGATTACTTCTTTGTTTTCCAAAATAAATAAATAGTCGTTTTTGTCTGTCGCTTTTTGACAAGTTATGAAGTTAACCTGCAGAAGTTTATTGATAACTCGGGTAATTTCATGGCGTTCGCCTTCTTTGAGTTTTTCATATTCTTGCATAAATTCTTTTGCTCTAGTTAGTTTTTCTGCCATTTTTTACCTCTTTTTGTAAATTTTAAAGTCTTTGAAACGAATACCGTTGATATCTACTTTCTCTTCACCCAGTTCTACTCGGAAGTGAACTTGACTGGAGTTGGAATACAGAAAAATTAAAATTAACTTAACATATTCAACTTCAGTTGAAAGCGGCAAGGTTTTAGCCTGCATTTCAGGACGACCGGCTAAGTGAAATTGCACATATTTATCGATTTCAGTCATCCCAAAATCGGTTTGCTTAAACATTGAGGCCTGAACTAATTCATATTTTTCAAACGGAAACTCAGCGTCTAGTTCCATCTCAGCGGCTTTAGCCTCCATCCTCAGAACTCGTTCTTTGTAAAGAGACTCGTTGTCTAAGTTGCGGGCTTGAATTAAGTTAAAGATTTTAGTGGTGTCTATTTCTCTGCTAGGCTCATTTAAAATTAAGTCAAAAGCCCGGTTAAAAATACCTTCAATGTCGTCAGAACGGTTAGTTAAATACAAGAACTTAGCGGTAGTCGCGCCAATATAGCGTTCGTTTCTAATGTCAATTTCAGAAATTAAGTTTTCCAGTGAAGTAAAGTAGTCGCGAATTGCCTGAATTCTGTGTTCTAAAACCTGAAAAGCAAACTCTTTGGTAAACTCTGGTCTTTTTTTAAGTTCAACTAGTTGCTCGGCTAACTTTTCCATAATTGGGTCTGAAGTCAAAATATCTCTTAAATATTTCAAAATATAGACCTTGTATTTAGGAATAGACTCAGTGGTTTTAAGTAAGTAGTAAGACTTGTCAAAGAAATTATTTTTATAATCATGCAACAGTTGGTCAAGCACTTCATCAACCGAAATTTCTTCTTTAGCGTTGACTAATTTGTAGTAGTAGTTATAAATGTTTGCACCAAGGGTTTTCAGTTTATCAACTAAACGCACAGTTCTTTCATAACACTCGTTTATCGTTGGCAGACCTTGTTCAACTTCAAAGTTTTTAAGCAAAGTGTAAATTGTGTAGATGTCGCTAGTGTATTCGGTTTCGGCAAATATATCTTCGTCAAACACGAAGTCTTCAACATCTTTTTCTACTTCGCTTTCTTCTGTGTTAATTTGGAATTTAAAGGAAGCAATGGCTTCTAAAATTGAAATTGAGTAAGGAAAAAAAGAAATTGCACGTTTGTAGTCGCCAATGTCTTCCTCGCCAATCCAGCCACACTTAACTAAGTAATTTAAAGTAATGTTGGCTTTTTTTCTAGGGGTTAAATTTTCGCCTTCTTCTGTGTATTCACTTGGTAGTTCATCAACAGCAAACACAGCATTTGCTTCATCTTCAAAATACTGAATTAGTCTGTGGACAATGTCACCGCGCTCAAGTTGGAAAGTTCCTTCAAGGTGTTTAAATTCATCGTAAATTATGAAAAGTGAGTCTAAATAAATTTGTTTATTTTTACAAGACAAGACATTAAAAAAGGCTGGATTTAAGTAATCAAAAATTTTTTTCATTTAGTTCCTTTTTTTCGTGTTTGAGTAGCACACGCAAACACGCATAAGTATTTTAGCATATAACTTTTAGATATACAAAAGTAAAAAAGACATATCTGAAATATATACAAATGGCTTAGTAAGGCTATTTGTGTATTTTTTGAAAAATTATATGCTTTAAGCGACTGCCGCACTAAAATTTGGTTTTTTTAATCCAGGGATTTCGTTTTTTAAAAAAATTTTGATAAATAAAAAGATAGCAAAATAAAAAAACAGACACACACAAAAATCTAAAACGGAGTTTTGTATGAGTGTCTGTTTGGTTTGTAAATTAGATGTTTAAGTTTTGAGTTTAAATGGCGGTAGCGAAAGGAATTGAACCTTCGACACCAAGTTTAGGAAACTTGTGCTCTATCCGCTGAGCTACGCTACCGGCTATTTTACCTAAAACTCAGATGCTAACTTTTGCTCAACAATTTTGATGTTGGCAGCTAAATATCCTTTTTTAATTAAAGTGAGCGCTGTTTGCTTTTGCAGGTTTTTTCTATCTGAACAAAGCAGTGCGAACTTAGTAAAAACTTTGCGGTAGTCTTGTTCTAAAGATTTTTTTTCGTCGTACTTAAGTGCGCGAGCCTTTGTTAAAACTAGTCGTTCAACTAGTTCTGAAGAAAATCCTTTTCTAATAAAGTAAGCAATAGTTTTGGATTTATAAGTTAAAAAGGGGCCAGTGATTTGCGCAAGTTTTTTGTCAATTTGTTTACTTAAAGTTTTCTCTTCGTTGTACTGAATTTTTAAAAAAGCATCTTGGATAGTTTTTCTAGCCACACCTTTTTCAAGAAGCCTAGCCTCAATTATGCGGTTTGAGTATTTACTGGATTTTAACTTAATAAATAGTTCTGTGTATCTTTCGTTGGAAACAAAGTTCTTGCTTTTCAGTTCAGTAAGAACAGCCTGCGCACAGTTTTTAGAAAAACCTTTCTTACTCAAAAAAGCAATGACTTCTGCCTCTGTTAAATCAGAACGGTCTAGTCTATGCATGGTCTTTTCGTAGGCTAAGTGGAAGTTATTTGCCTCAAGTACTTCTTTAAGTTGCCCTTGATTTGCTGAAATGTCCGCAAAAAAATCTGGAAAGGCTTTAAAAGTTTTAAGATGAATTTCTTGTTTGGCCTTTGGTGTAATTAAATAAATTTTGGATTTAGTTTTTTGTAGTTTTAATTCCATAACTAAAATAATTTAAAAACCTATCTTTATTATACAAATTTTAATTTTAAAAACTACTGCTTTTTAAGAAAAAGTTTGGTTTATTAAAAGTCATGATTTTTAAAGCCAGCACCGATAATATCGCAGTTTTCTTGAATATAACTAAAAGCATGAGG
>CAUUIC010000068.1:0-3390 GCA_963545125.1 uncultured Acholeplasmataceae bacterium | reverse complement strand
AAAATGCCAGGCGAAATAGATCAACTTAAATTAAACCGAGTTAAACAAACTTATTTTGTTAAGTTAAAAGAAAAAAACTTTACCTTCTTAGAAGCAGGTTACCTTTTTGCATTGTTTTTTGAAGTGATTTTTTCAGCATTAATTGTTTTTTTGGCACTAAGCTGGCAAAGCAGTTACAACCTTATAAGTTGGTTGAATGCCTTTACGATTTCAACGGTTTTTGTTTTTTTTATCGGTTGGGTAATTTTGATGGCCAACAAAAATATACTGTCTCCACTTTTTTACGGAACTAAGTCATTTTTTACGGTATTAACTGGACAAAAACTAGGAGAGACTTATTTTGAATACTGCCAAAGATGGACAGAAAAACCAATTAAGCGTTTCTACTATATTTCTAATTTCTTAATCGCTTTAACGCACTTTTTAATTTTTATTATTCTTTTAATTGTCTACTACGCTAAATAACAGATTATGAACTAGTTTCTTTTATCTAAATGCGGTTGCCTTTCTGATAATTACAGTGATGACAAAGCGTTTGTAAATTATTTAAATCGCTTTTGCCACCTTTAGAAATTGGATATATATGGTCAATTTCTAAGTCTTCGGTATCGCCGCATTTAACACATTGGTAATTGTCGCGAGCATAAATCGCAAATCTAACTTTATTTGAAACTCGTGCTCTTTCTACTTTGGAAATTGAATCCCAGATTTCTGGATTCAGATAATAATCTCCTTGTTTTTCTTCAATCATTCCGATAAGTTCAACAATTGTCTCACTGTCAAATAAATCTTTTTTATAGCTAACTAAACGTCCATTTATTAAAGACCTGTAGATTTTAACTAAAATACAAAACTCTGTAACTGGTTTTTTAACTTCTTTAGACATCACATCTGTTAACACTTGTTTTAAATATTGTGTGTTTTTAAAAGGTATAGCGGTGTCAAAGTCAAAAACTAAACATTCGTTTTTAACCCTTTTTAAATAAATTTCGTGTTTTTTCTGATTTATCTTAGCGTATTGTATGTTTTCTTTAACTTTTTCTTTTAAAAATCTTAACTCATAAATTAAAAAGTTAACAGGTTGAACTATTTCAAAGAAATGCTCGTTATCATAAATTTTTTCTAAATTTAAATTTTCAACTTTAAGAAACTGATACTCTAAATTAAGTTCTCTTAATTTCATCAACCCTAAACTATGTTTATCAACAAAGTAATAATATTGTTTTCTTCTTAGCGAACTTATTAAAAAGGCTAAAAAAATTATTGCCGAAAGCAAAATTATTAAACATATGAAAATTAAGAAAATTAACATTTTTCGCCTCTCTATGTTTTTAAAAAGTTCTGTGCATATATTTTTAAAGATTAGTAAATAAAAATGACTGCCTGTAAAGTTAAACTCTTTGAAAAGCAGTCTTTTTTAAAAAAAAATACATAATAAGCCATGTTCTGTATTTAAACAATCATTTATCTAATGCATGTGCATTCCGTTTGTTCCTTCTTATTTGAAACAAAAGCGGTTCCCCTACCAAAATTTGGGTTTCTAGCTTGTGGAGTTTACCCGTTTCACTTGAACTAAATCAACTCGTCTCTGTGGCACTTTATGAAAATAAACATTTTCGTCGTCAAGACAAAACTTATCTTGCCCAAGGTTATTTATTGCCTTGGCACAATCACTACTGGCATCACAGCCAGTGCTAGCATGGACTTTCCTAACGTTTCCGCTCGATTGTCTGTGTATTTTTTTACTTTAAGTTAAAACTATTTAGTTTTGTTTTTCTTTAAAACTTCTTTCCTGGAAAGGTCAACTCTACCTTTTTCGTCAACTCCGATGCATTTAACTAAGATTTGGTCGCCAAGTGAAAGCACGTCTTCTACTTTTTCAATGCGTTCAAGTGCGATTTGAGAGATGTGCATTAAACCTTCAGTGCCTGGCCAAAGTTCAACGAAAGCACCATATTTTTCAATTCTAGTAACTTTCGCTTCGTAAACTGCGCCAACTTCAACTTCGCGAGTTAAGTTATATACCTTGTCGTAAGCCATTTGAATGTATTTAGCCTCAGGGTGTCTAATTACCACTTTTCCGTCTTGAGAAATTTCAATATCGCAGTTTCCGCAATCTTGAATGATTTGATTAATTACTTTTCCGCCACTGCCAATTACATCTTTAATTTTATCTGGGTTGATGTTTAGAACTTTAACGTGGGGTGCGCAGTCTGCAACTTCTTTTCTTGGTTCAGCAATGGTTGTTTGCATGTGGGCAAGTAAAGCAAAACGCGCTTCTTTAGCGTCAGCTAAAGCCTCGGTTAAAATGGCTTTGTCAATTCCGTCAATTTTAATATCCATTTGCAATGCGGTAATACCTGTCTTGGTTCCGGCAACTTTAAAGTCCATATCACCAAGGTGGTCTTCCATACCTTGAATATCGGTTAAAATTGTGTAGTTTTTACCTTCTTTAATTAGACCCATTGCAATACCAGCAACAGGGGCCTTTAAAGGTACACCACCTGCCATTAAGGCCAAAGTTGAACCACAAACTGTTGCCATAGAAGATGAACCGTTTGATTCCAGAATTTCTGAAACTAAACGCACAGTGTATGGAAACTCCTCTTCAGATGGAAGCATTGGAAGAATAGCACGACGTGCTAAAGTACCGTGTCCGATTTCTCTACGGCCAGGTGCTCCGTATCTGCCAGTTTCACCAACTGAGTAAGGTGGGAAGTTGTAGTGAAGTGTAAATCTCTTGTCTTCTTCAAATCCAAGGTCATCAATAATTTGTTTGTCTTTTTCGCCACCCAAAGTTAAAACTGCTAATGCCTGAGTTTGACCACGAGTAAACAAAGCAGAGCCGTGTGCTCTAGGCAGAATGTCTAGTCTTGATGAAAGTGGGCGAATTTCTTTGACTTTTCTTGAGTCAGGACGGATTTTGTCAACAGTAATAAGTTTTCTAAACTCAATTTTAACTAAGTCTTCGTATGCTAAAAATACTTCGTTATCATAAAGTTTGCGAGTATCTTCGTCTAAATTTAATTTATCGTATTGTTTTGAGTAAAGTTCAATGACTTCAGCTCTTAAAGTCTCTAGCGCTAAGTCGCGTTCTTGTTTGTCAAAAACCAAAAGTGCAGTTTTGATTTTTTTTGCGTAGTTTTTCTCAAGTTCACCAACTAATTTAGGATTATATACAGTAATTTCAACTGGTTTTTTAGCCACACCAATTTCTGCCTGAATTGAAGAAATAAATGCGCAGATTTTCTTAATTTCAGCATGCGCAAATAAGATTGCTTCGACCATTGTCTCTTCGCTTAACTCATTTGCTCCGGCTTCTACCATGTTAATGGCGTCTTTAGTACCAGCAACTGTTAAGTTTAAACTAGATTTTTCTAAATCAGCAAT
>CAUUIC010000067.1:0-3406 GCA_963545125.1 uncultured Acholeplasmataceae bacterium | reverse complement strand
TTGACCAAGCAAAAGAAGGTGAAGACTCTTATAAAAACGTATCTAACCAAAAAGCCTACGAAGTATTTAAATTCTTATTTAGCAAAGAAAACGTTCGTGACTTTTCTTTAGCAAAAGGCTACGCAGCACCACGTAAAGACGTTTTTGAAACTCAAGAAATTAAAGACTTTATTCAAGAAAATAAAGCTCAAAGCACCCTTGAAGGCTTAGTTGCTAAATCTTTTGAAACTATCAAAGACACACTTGACAAGAAAAACACTTTCCAATCAATAGCTTACGAAAAATCTTCAAATGCGCGTACAGTTGCGCTAAACATTATTAAAAACGTGTTAACTGACGCCGAAGTTGGCAAAGAAATTGTCACTCCAGAAGAAAGCAAAGACAAAAAACCTTTTGAGGCATACAATAGTGTTGCGAAAGCTGAACGTCTAAAAAGAATTCAAGCACTACTTAAGTTTTACTACGATAAACACTGCAAATACGAATAAGCCATACAAAACAAACTTTTTAAAATAAATAAACAACAGCCAATTACTTGGCTGTTGTTTTATATATAACTAAAAACTTCTAATTTTAATCAAAATAAAAGGAGCAAAAATGAAGAAACTAATTTTAATGCTAACAACTATGTTAACTTCTGTTTTTTTAGTAGCCTGCCACAAAGCATTTTATATTGCCAAACAAGAGTCAGACATCATCATTCATAAACTAATTATGGGCAGAAGTTATGAAAACTCCGTGCTGGAACTGAAAAACATCTCAAATTCTGCTAAAAACCTAAAAAACTACTCAATCAGATACTTTAAAAAATCAAGCCAATTTAGTGAACTAACTCTTCCAAACAAAGAACTTAAACCTGGTGAGTTTTTTTCAATTGGCAATGTTGAGGCAACCATGATAAAAACTAAAGGAGACACATCAACTGGCAATGCTGGCAAAAACGTTGAAGTTGACCTACTTCAAAGTAAAATAACTTTTGGCTACTCAAAAAGAATTGAGTTAAAAAAAGAAGCCAAAACCATTGATGTATACGGCCAAAAAGACGCTAAAAACACTTTAGCCGAAGAAGCATCTCTTTATCGTTTTGCTGAGTTTGAGAAAAATTTAGGCGAATCACACCTAAACTTCGTTTGGTGTTTGTTTAAAGTAGAGTACTACGGTGCACTTGGCAAAAACTGCCCACTAACCTACGAAGAAGTTTTGAAAGGACCTAAACCCGACTTAACTAAATTAGTTGAAGACAAAGTAAATGCTGGCAAAAACCTAAAAGAAACTTTAATTCAAAATATCTTAAACAAAACTCCTGGCAACGGCGAAATCATTCCAGTTGACAGAGTTAGTCTATATAAAGACGGAGACACTACTGACTTCGTGGTGTCTTTTACAGAAAACGCAACTGGTAATAAAGTTGAGCACATTCTTCCAACCAGATACGCATATTGCGATACCCCTGAAAAAGGAAAAGGTGTTACACGACCTGAGCCTTTTGCCAACCAGGCTACTAACCTTACTCATGACCTACACGCAAACGCAAAAACTACTTACCTGCAAACTATACCGCGTGGACAAATTGACGGTAGTTTTGGTCGCTACTTTTTAGTAGTTTGGGCAGGCAACGATCTTGTTGCGTTTAAATTAACTAAAAACGGACTAAATGAAAAACTGCCATCTAGACTAAATATTTCAGATGCAATACTTTAGAACGACATTCCGCTTGAGTACTACATTGAAATGGCTTATTACTACGCTGAGCAAAAACGCCTAAACCTTGCCTATGAATACAACAAAGACCCTTACTTTAACTACAATACAGGTAAATTTAAAAAAGGTTACGAAAACGCAAGGATAAAAACCGTTGAGTAAAAGAACTCTTTTAACTATTCTGCTTTACCTACTTTTTGTAGTAATCGTAGGTGTGCCTTTCTTTTTTGCAATTAACGCAGTACTTGGCAAAAGAGACTTAGATTACTTTCAGTCAAATGTCTTGGCGCTTTATGCAACGCCTTCTAAGCAAAAACAATACCTGCAAACTTACGCAAAACTTTTTGGCTATGAAACCGAAAACACCCCGGTTTTAACGCTAAACTCAGAACACCCTGAACACTCCAGCATTAAACTCTTGGTTTTAAAGGCACATAATCGCAAAACTAAGCAAAACGCAATACTGGTGTATGTTGCTGAACTGCTTGCCTATTCAGGTCATCCAAATAACTATGTAGTAGACGTAGCAAATAAAAACAGACTTCACTCTCAAAACTATAAATCAGAAGTGCTTTACCGCCTTGAGTTTTCGTTTACCAATTCAAATTTTAAGTTCGAACAAAAAAACAAATTCAGTGATTTCTTAAAACCGTTTATTATCAATACTGATTTCACAACAAACAATGGTAAGTTTGAAAACTATATAGATGGAATCAAAATAACGCCAACCTACGCTCCAAGCACTTTTCCAAACAAACAAAAACTCAAAAAACCTGAGTTAATAGTTGCAACTAAAGACTCAAAGTTTGCCAAGGAAGAGACTGCCTATCCTGAGGTTAAGCGTATTTTGTCCGATGACCATAAATTATTTGACCGCAAGTATTTATCTCAACCTTTTAATGTTTCTGACAAAGCAGAAATCAAAATTAACTACTCTGGTCTAAACCGCGGACTTATCTTAGTATCGCTTGCTGGTACAGGACTGATTTTGGTCATCACTTACTTTACTTTCATTAGAAAACCACTTAAAGTTTTTATAAAAGAGCGAAGAAGAGCAGCACACCGCCGCATGCAAGAACAAGCTGGAATAGACACAGAAACTAAGTTTTTTGGCAAAACTGCCGATAAAGTTGAACAAGATAAATAATAGAGGTCAAAACTTCTGTTTTTTTAAAAAAGTAATTCACAAAACCCTTAAACTGGGCTATAATTTATTTAAAGGAGACATAAAAATATATGTTTAAAAAAATATTATTAACTTTACTTACTCTAATAGTTCCATTTGCTTTAGCATCATGCGAACCAAGATATTTTGATGATGTTAAAGTTGCTAAAATCAAAAATATCTACAATATGAATGCCGGCGACCCAGTCGCTGCTTCTGGTATTCTTTTCCGTGCAGCTTCAAAAGCAACTTGGTATTTAACTGACGGCACATCTACAATCAAGGTATATGACCGCGATGGCAATATTGACCACGACAAAGATTTAAACTACGATTTTCAAAGAGTTTTAATTAAAGGCAAAGTATCTGAGTTTGCTGGTTTAAAACAAATTGCAATGCAAGACATTAAGTTAAACGAAAAATCAAGTGCTAAATTACCTGAACTCACAGACATTTCGCAAGTTAAGTTATTTGCAAATAACGAAAAAGGTAAAGAAAAAGTTTCTGCTGACTTTGCTAGCCTAGATGGCAAATTAGTTA
>CAUUIC010000066.1:0-3408 GCA_963545125.1 uncultured Acholeplasmataceae bacterium | reverse complement strand
TTAATGTTAACTAAATTACCGTAAAGTGTGCCATCTGCTTGTTTTAAACTTTCGCCTTTTCTAACCTCTATTCGCTGAGTTGCGTAGAACTTAAGTGCGCGACCTCCCGTTGTGGTTTCAGGACTACCAAAAAGAACACCAACTTTTTCTCTAATTTGGTTAATAAAAATTAAAGTAGTGTTAGATTTTGCAACTATTCCTGAAAGTTTTCGCATCGCTTGACTCATTAGTCTAGCGTGCAAACCAACATGACTGTCTCCCATATCACCGGCTAGTTCTGCTTCTGGAACTAACGCCGCTACACTGTCAACAATCACTAAGCCAATTTTGCCACTTTTAATTAGTTCTTCAGTAATTTCCAGGGCTTGCTCGCCACTATCGGGTTGGGAAATTAAAACATTTGTGCAGTCTACACCAAGTGCTTTTGCGTAATTTACATCAAGTGCGTGCTCGGCGTCTATAAAAGCGCAGACTAAACCTTGTTTTTGTGCCTCTTTAATGGCGTGTAGAGTCAATGTAGTTTTCCCACTAGACTCAGGGCCATAAATCTCAACGATTCGCCCACGTGCGTAGCCACCGACTCCAAGTGCTTTGTCTAAAGCCAGCGAACCACTTGGAATAGTTGCGATTTTTTCAAACGCTTCGTCTCCGTCTAAAACCATCACTGAACCTTTGCCAAATTGCTTTTCAATATTTTCAAATATTTTTTGAAAGTCTGCCTTATCAGTTGTTTTCTTTGTCATTTAAATTACCTCGCATATATATTTAGACGAGGTTGCCTAAATTACTTAAAAATAATTTATTTTTGTTGTGTTGTTTAAAAATAAGCAGAAAAAAGCCTAAATAAACGAAAATACTAAGAAATTAAAATGCCAAACACATCTGAGTGCTTGGCATTTTTAAGAAATTTTATCACCTAAACTGATTTAAATATTTCTGCTCTAAGTTGCCAAATGTATTGCAGACCTGACCAGATAGTCAAAATTACTGAAATTAAAATTAAAGAAAATGAGATTATTGGAAAGTAAGGAAATAGCATATTGTCCAAACCAAAGCCATTGAAAAGCAACCAAATAAGCGCAACTAAAGTAAAGGCTGTTTTGACTTTGCCAAGCCAAGCGGCTGCAACTACTTTATTTTCAGCAACCGCAACTAACCTAGCGGCTGTTACTAAAAACTCACGAGCCAAAATTAAAAGAACAGAAACTAAATAAAGCATCAAAAATAAATGAAGTCCTGAGATTTTTACGCTAAACTGCGCTTGCCAAAACGGAAAAACTGGCAAAAAAATCAGCGCCGTAAACACCAAAATCTTGTCGGCAATTGGGTCTAGGAACTTGCCAAATGTTGTAACCTCGTTGCGTTTTCTGGCAAGGTAACCATCCAAAAAATCAGTAACCGAAGCGATGATAAAAAGTATTGAAAAAACCAGTTGAACAATCGTAATTTGAAAAAACCCACGAATTTCTGTCCGCAGACTTGGCACAAAAAGTAAAATCAAAGTAACTGGAATTAAAGCAATTCTGCTTAAAGTAATTTTATTGGCAATTGTCATTTAAAATCTCCTTTTTTCTTTTAAAAAAATCTTAAATAATGTATAATTGATAGCGTTGGAGGAATTATGGCTAACATCAAACAACAGATTAAAAGAAATAAAACAAACGAAAAGGCTCGTTTGCGCAACAAGTCTTTTAAATCAGCTTGCAAAACTGCAATGAAGAAAGTCAACTTAGCCGTTGAACAAGGTGATAAGACTCAAGCAACTTTAGCATTAAACGCAGCATACAAGAAATTAGACATGGGCCAAAGCAAGGGAATTTATCATAAAAACTTCGTTGCTCGCCATAAATCTAATTTAGCGCTTAAAGTTAATCAACTATAAGAAAGGAGTTTTTAAAGAAACTCCTTTTCTTTTTTAAAACTAAATATATATTTAAAAATGCGAGTTTATCGCATTTTTTTATCTAGTTTAAAGGTAAGGATATCTTTAAGACCACCGCGTTGTGGCAGATATAGAATTTGCGAGAATCTTAAGTTTTCAGGCACAGGATAGGCAGCGGGGTACCCCAAAGTATTGATATAGTGAGTTAAAAGTACGCCATTATCAGCGTGCTCTTCAAACATTTTTAGCATCACTTCATAAGTTGCCAAAATATCGTCGCACGCTCGGTGTGTGTTTTCAGTAGTTACTCCGTATTTAGCAATAGCATTCTTTAATTTCCACGGAAAGCCATTAAAATCACGATAAAGCGCAATTACGTCTAAAACATCGTTTTCAAGACGGTACTCTGGCTCAAATAGACAAATAAAGCGGTGCAAGAAATTAAGGTCAAAGTTCACGTTGTAGCCAATTAAAATCGGTTCGTCTTTAAGCAGTTTTTTAATTTCTCTGTAAGCCTCGGCTTTAGTTACCCCGCTTTCGTATATCATTTCTTGTGTGATGTGAGTAAGTTCGGTAATAATTTCAGGGATCGGTTCTTTGTTTTGAATTAAAAGGTCAACTCTTTTAATTTCCCTGTAGTCTTTGCCTGATTTTTCAAGTAAAATCGCGCCAAACTCAATAATTTCGTTTTTAAAAGAGTCAAGGCCGGTAGTTTCTAAGTCAAACAATAGTATTTTTTTGTGTTTTAAATCCATTTTTTCAATCCTCCATAATAAAAAAATTAAAAATATCTTGTATATTTCTAGTGTCGTATTTAAATAAATAGTCAAAGTCAGCCAATTTCTGCATTTTATTTACAAGGTAAGTTTCAGGAAACACTTTGGCTTCTTTTAAGATAAGGGCTGCTCTTGTGTTTGAGACAAAAGCAGAGGCACTTAATGCTTCGACTGGGTTTGGCGAAAAACTTGCTTGTTTTGCTAAGTATAGGTTTAAATAGGCTAAGTATATTAACTTATTTAAGTGAGTTAAAGAAACTCCTGCATTGACAAACTCATTAAACAAGGCAATGGCTTGCTTCTTTTCTTTATTTAAAATCAATTTAATAAGCGCAAAAACATCTTTAGTTTCTGTTTTTAAGTTTAGTGACTGAATTATTTCGGCCTCTACTAAATTAGCGCTTATCGCTAATTTAACTTTGTTAAGTTCAGATAAAAATAAGTCATAATCAGTTAAAAAAATAGTTTTTAGACTTTCAACTAAATCTTTTTTGATAATTTCAGTAAACTCGCTTAAAGGAATTTCAGAAAAATCAAAGTACTCAGCAACCATCATAATTTTATTTAAATTGGAGTTTGTAAAATCAACTTTATCCAAAATCAAGTACAAATTAACTTTAGCGCTTTCTTTAACTAAGTTTAGGCAATTTATAAGTTCTGTGGTGTTTTTTTCACTTCTAAGTAACTGCTCTAAGTTAGTTAAAACTAAGTTTTTTTGACTCATAATCAGCCCAGTTGTTAAGCATTCAT
>CAUUIC010000065.1:0-3428 GCA_963545125.1 uncultured Acholeplasmataceae bacterium | reverse complement strand
GCGCCACGCCAGATAACATCATTAAGATAGATGAAATTAAATTTTCAGGGGCAAACGCTTTGCCTAAAGTAAAATAAATTGTTGCCTGCATATTTTATATTATATAATATTAAGACGTCTTTTTAAGACGTTTTAATGAAAGTAAATGAACAGAAAAAAAGAAATAATTAAACTAGATTTAGCATTTTTAATTCGCTATATGGGAGACGCCTTACTGTACCCGTTTATGTTTTTGTATTTCCAAAGTTTAGGCTACAAAAATGATCAAATTAGTTATATTTTAATTATTTTTCCATTAGTTTCAATATTTATTAACCCTTTTTGGACATATTTTGCCAAAAACATCAATAGAAACATCTTTTTGATTGTGATGCTAACTACACTTGAAACTGGGGCAATTTTAGCCTTTATCTTCTTTACTAAAAATATTTACATTGTCGCTTTAATTTCTTTAGCAATTGCCATTTTTAGTCAGCCAATTTACTTGCTTTTAGATTCTTTTGCAGGTGGCTTTTGTGAAAACAATGATTATGAGTTTGCCAATATCCGAATATTTGGAGCAATTGGCTATGCTCTGCTTTGCGTAGTTGGTGGTTTGATTGCAGATTACTTTGGGTTCAAAGTTTCCTTTTTGTCAGCAGTTGCTTTGTTTATTTTAGCCGGAGTTTTGATCTTTTTAATTAAGCCAATTAAGTTTAACAAAAGCGCAAAGTTTGCTGAAAAAACTCAATTAACGCTGCTTTTTAAAAATAAAAAGTTTTGGATTTTTACAACTATTTTTGTCTTGTTTATGAGCACTTTTAAGGTTTTTGACCAATTTCAACCTGACTACTTTTCAGTAGTAGGTGCAATCAATAAGTCTTGGTATGGTGCAATTTTAACTGGCTTTGTGGTCGTTGAAACCATCTTTATTTTTTTGTTAGCAAGATACTTTAAAGAAGTTGACTCCTATCTACTTTTTGGAGTTGCGATTGCTCTTACCTTATTTAGATTTTTTGTCTATATCTCTACTGACAACATCTACGCAATAATTGCAGTAACTCTGCTTAGAAGTATTTCAATGGCTATTTTTATCTTTGTTTATTTTAAACTACTATTTAGCCTTGTAGCCCCAAATAACTTTAATTTCTCGGTCATTATTATTAACTCACTGGTCAATGTTTTGTTTATTATTTTAAATATTTTTGCAGGAAAATTGACTAAAAATCACGACTATTTTTACTTCTTTTTAATCTGTATCGTGCTTTGCGGGGGTGCTTTTTTAATCTACGTGCGTGATATAATGAAAAAGATTGAAAAGGAATATTTTGATATCAATGTTAACGCCTGGTCAAGTTTATAAGTTTGAAATAATTAAAAAAACTGACATCGCTTATATGGCGAAGAATTTTTTTGATGAAGAAATTTATTTCCTGCATTTCAATGAAAGCGAACACCGTGATTTTAAACCAGGTGATGAGGCTGAACTTTATCTTTTTATAGATAGTAAAAAAAGACCCGCTTTGACTGTTAAAAAACCAATCATTCAAAACGGTGAAATGGGATTTTTAAAGGTAGTTGACAGAGTTGATGACCTTGGTGTGTTTTTAGATAATGGGGTTGCTAAGCATTTACTGCTTTCTAAAGATACATTGGGTGAAGACAGAGAAATCTGGCCACAAGTTGGCGACTATGTGCACGTAAAACAATTTTTTGAAAAAAGATTGGTTGCCAAAATCGTTTTTCCAATCAAAATTTCTGAAGATAAATTCAGTGAAATGGAAATAGTAAAGGCTCATGTTATTAACATTGGAAAAGACGGAATTAACTTACTTACTCCAAACTTAGTTAAGTTGTTTGTACATAAATCGTGCATTATTGACAAAGTTAGGTTAGGTCAAGAAATGTCCGTGGTTATCCGCAGGCGCAACTTTGATGGCTACAACTGTACATTAAAAGAACTAAACAAAATTGACATATTTAATCTAAAAGCAAAAGAAATTCTTGTCTATATTCAAAAACAACCAACGCAAACTATTAAAAATAAACTTACGGCTGAACTAGTTGAAAGTGAGTTTAAAGTTTCTAACCGTAGATTCAAAGAAATTTTGCACTATATGCTTGAGGAAAACTTAATTAAAATTGAAAAAGGAATTGTTAAATTAACAGGTGAACACCATGACTAAAAAATTTGTTTCAAAAATTACTGATATGGATGTAGATTTTGGTAAATGGTACCAAGACCTTTGCGTTGAGGCTAAGTTAATGTCTTACTCGGACACTCAAGGCTTCATTATTTACCGTCCGTATGGCTACGCAATTTGGGAAAAAATTAAAGAGTTTTTAAACGCAAACTTTAAAGCAACTGGACATAGCAATGTTTACATGCCAATGTTAATTCCAGAAAGCCTATTTCAAAAAGAAAAAGACCACATTGTGGGATTTGCCCCGGAAACTGCAACCGTTACAACCGCTGGCAGCAAAGCCTTGGAAGAAAATCTAATCGTTCGTCCAACTTCAGAAGTTCTGTTTACTTCACACTTTGCAAATGTTGTAGAAAGCTACAAAGACTTGCCACTTAAATACAACCAATGGTGTTCAGTTGTACGTTGGGAAAAAACTACTAAACCTTTTTTGCGTGGTCGTGAGTTTTTATGGCAAGAAGGACACACAGTTCATGAAACTGCAAAAGAGGCTAAGCGAGAAACTCAAAAAATGCTAAAAGTTTATGAAAAACTTGGCAAAGATTTACTTGCTATTCCTTTTGTCTCTGGCAAAAAAACCGAAAAAGAAAAATTTGCAGGCGCAGAGGCTACCTACACAATTGAGGCTCTAATGCACGACGGTAAAGCCTTGCAGTCTGGAACTTCTCACTATTTTGGAGATGGTTTTACTAAAGCGTTTGGCGTGAACTTTCAAGATAAAAACAATAAACTTTGTGCACCTTTTCAAACATCTTGGGGAGTAACAACCAGATTGATTGGTGCAGTTATTATGGTGCACGGCGACAACGATGGGTTAGTTTTACCTCCATATCTTGCACCAACTCAAGTAGTCGCGGTCCCTGTTCTTCCAGATAAATTAGATAAAGCACAAGTTAATTTAGTAATTAAGGAAATTAAAAAATCTAAACTAAGTTATGAAGTTGATGAAAGCGATAAATCTCACGGCTTTAAGTTTGCAGAAAGTGAAATGAAAGGTATTCCTTTTAGAGTTGAGTTTGGCCCAAATGACTTAAAAGAAAACTCAGTAATTGTTTTTAAAAGAAATACTCGCACTAAAACTAAAGTATTAATTTCTGAACTAAGCGGTTTCTTAAAATCTGAAATTAAAGTTATGCACAAAGAAATGTATGAACGCGCACTCAAACACCTAAACTCAAATATTCGCCACGCTAAAAATTACGACGAGTTTAAAACTTTAATTGAACAAGGCGGCTATGTTTCTAT
>CAUUIC010000064.1:0-3447 GCA_963545125.1 uncultured Acholeplasmataceae bacterium | reverse complement strand
GTTGACATTGTTTGAGACCTTAAATTATTTTTAAAAATTATCAGTAGTGTGTTTGTTTTTGCATTTTTGTCTCTCTTTAGTGTGCTATAAAATAAATTAACCCACAGTGTTGCTGTGGGTTAATTTTTAGATTATAAAGTCGAAGTAAAAATCTTTGATACGAACAACGTCGCCATTTTTTGCGCCGTGTTCAAGCAGTGCCTCGTCAACACCAAGCGATCTTAATTGATAGGCGAAACGTTTAACTGAAGAGTCGTTATTAAAATCAACCTTGTAAAAAAGGTCAAAAATCATTTTACCTTCAATTACAAAACAATTTTCTTCTCTCTTGACTGTAAATAAATTGTTTTGGGTTTTGTCAGTTTTTGGTTTTAACTCAGTTTGAACTTGTGTGCAGTTAGGTTCTGCAAGTGGTTTTACTCTAGATAAAACTAAGTCCATTTTAGCAATTACTTTACTTGAATCTAAGTAGTTTTTGGTAGAAATTACAACTTTTGGTTTGTTTTTAAAACATTTAAGTGCTGCGTCAATAGTTGCCTCGTCTACTAAGTCTGCTTTGTTTAAAATAATTAATTCTTTTTTCTTAACTAAATGTTTTGAGTATTTCTTGAGTTCCGCCTTAATTTGCAAGTAAGCGGTTTTTGGGTCCTTAGTTAAATCCAAAACATGGGCAAGTACTTTGCAGCGCTCAATGTGGCGAAGAAAAGTAAAACCTAGTCCTTCACCAAGATGTGCGTTTTCAATAATTCCAGGAATATCGCAAACCACGAAGTCTTTTTCTTTAGTTGAAACTACACCTAGGTTTGGAATCAGTGTAGTAAACTCGTAATCCGCGATTTTTGGGTTGGCTCTGGAAATTAGTGCTAAAGTTGACGATTTTCCGACATTTGGAAAACCAACTAAGCCAATGTCTGCGATATACTTTAAAATTAGTTTTGCTTGAACCTCTTCACCGGGCAGACCGTTTTCAGCGTAATCCGGTGCTTGATTGCGGTTAGACTTAAAAGATTTGTTGCCTCTGCCACCACGTCCTCCGTGTGCCACGATAAACTCATCTTTTTCTGTCAAAACTTCAAAAAGCAACTCGCCATCTACCCAGACTTGAGTGCCAAGTGGTACTCTGACCTGACTGTTTTCGCCGTTTTTGCCGTTGCAAGACTTCTCAGCACCATTTTGTCCGTTTTGTGCTTTAATTAAATTATTGTTTTTAAACCAAAGTAGGTTGTTAAGTGAACTGTCGCCAATTATTGCGACTGAACCTCCGTTTCCACCGTTTCCACCAGCAGGTCCCCCAAACTCAACATACTTTTCTCGTCTAAAGGCAACTTTGCCGTTACCACCTTGCCCTGCTTTGAAGACTACTTTTACTTCATCTACTAACATACTTTTTTTCCTTTAATATTAAAAAAGGTAACTAAGTTAGTTACCTTGGTTATTTAGCGTAGACAGAAACTTGTTTTTTAGTTCTGCTGATGCGTTCAAATTTCACAATTCCAGAAATTAAGGCAAACAATGTATCGTCGCCACCTTTTCCGACATTGTTACCAGGATGCACCTTGGTACCGCGTTGACGATAGATAATTGAACCGGCTGTACAATATTGACCATCTGATAACTTTGCACCTAAGCGTTTAGAAATGGAATCGCGTCCGTTTTTAGTCGAACCAACACCTTTTTTAGATGCGAATAACTGTAAATTTATGAGTAATAGCATTTTTATTCCTCCTTGATGTTTAAAGGATATTGTCTAGACATATCCTTGAGAGTATAAACTAAGTTTTTAAACACAGCCTCGGTTGCTTTGCTAGACTTTGCGATTTTAAAACTAAATTCAGCTTCGGTTAATTTATACTCAATGTTTTTAGTTTCTTTTAGAAACTCAAGTAAATTGATGTGAGATTGAAATAAAACAGAAACGCCGGCGCAAACTATATCTTGACCAAAAGGTCCTGCCTCTGCGTGGCCTTTTGCGCTTAGTTTCTGCGTTAATTCATCTACTTTAAACTTAATCAAATGTTTAGTTGCGTTTAGGCAACGACAACGTCTTCAACCAAAACTTCAGTGTATGGTTGTCTATGACCTTTTTTAACTTTGTCATTGTTTTTATCTTTGTATTTAAAAACGATGACTTTCTTTTGTTTACCGTGGCGAAGCACTTTAGCGACAACTTTAGCGCCCTTAACATAAGGTGTGCCAACTTTAACTTTATCGCCAGAAACAAGTAGCACTTCTTTAAACTCAACAGTTTCATCAACTGCGCTGTCAAGTTTTTCTAAAAACAATTTTTGACCTTTTTCGGCTTTAAATTGTTTGCCACCTTTAGCAAATATAGCGTACATATTTTCCTCCTTAAAAGACTCACTATAAAAGTAATGCAAATATGCATATTTAAAAGACTTTTTCTATGTGGTAATAACAATTAATGTTAACACATTTGTGCATTTTTTGCCATTGAAAAGCGAGATTAACGAATTACTGAAATTATCGCGTTAACTATTGGGTTTTTGCGTTTCTTGGTGTAAATGAAGTTAGCAATGTGTTGGCGAAGTTGTTTCTTTAAGTCATTTAGTTGCAGACCACGTTCACCAACTTTTGCTGAGAAATTTGCTAAGAAGGTTTTAGCGCTTTCAGTAATTTCTGAAATAAATCCGGTGTCCCGTGAAAAGCCTTTGGAAAAAATACTAAAGTCACCGTGAACTTTTCGGTCTTGAAACGAATATCTAAAGGCCAAGATAAAAATTCCGTCTTCGGCTAAGTATGAGCGTTCTTTAACGATAATATCGTTATTTTCATCAATTGGCACTTCATCAATTAGTTTATCTGCAGCTGGCAACTCTTTTTTTGAAACAAATCCGGATTTTTTGTTAAAGTGAGCAATGTCTCCGTTTTCCATAATCAAGATATTTTTTTCGCTAAACCCGAAAGTTATCAAAGTTTCTTTGAGTTTAACCTGTTGGCTATACTCACCACGCAAAGGAATTATATAGCGTGGGTTTAAAAGCGAAAGCATGAAAGAAATGTCAGTGCTGGAAGCCAGGTCATGGACAATTAAATTAGGCTTGTAGTAAGTTTTGCACTCCATTTTAAAAAGTTCGTCCAGAGTTGCGGCAAACATTGTCTCAACCCCTGGAATTGGTTTCATTAAAATGCACACGGCGTCTGTTTTTGAAAGTGTTTGGCGCGGGTTTTTAGACTTAGCGATACTTTGTAGTTTGATAAGCGGTGTATTTAAGTTGCCAGTGATTATCATAACCACATTTTGTATCCCGTTTTCATAAACGTGTTTTTGTGAAACTAGCGATTTTAAATCAAGTGATAAGTAGCCTTTTTTAATTAAAGGCAGCAATTTCATAAAAGACTTGCGGCTAGAGAAACAAATTTTTCTGTCTAGTTGTTCAGCCCAAGTAATTATTTCTTGAATACGCTTGATGTCGGTATCTGCAACTG
>CAUUIC010000063.1:0-3463 GCA_963545125.1 uncultured Acholeplasmataceae bacterium | reverse complement strand
ACTTACATTCAAATATCGCACTAAGCTTAAAGGTTGGTATTTTAATTCAGGGACAGAATTTAAAGAAGAACTTAAGTACGACGAAAAAGGTAATTTTAACGGAGTTTACTACTCGTTAAACGGAAACTTAGTTCAAAGTACTCGCCGCGACGGAACTATTAAGGCAAGAATTGAACAGTAAAAAAATTCAAAAAACTAAACTAATTTATTTAGGCGTGCTATGGACTGCTTTTTTAGCAGTCCTAGCAACTGTACTTTTGCTTTATTTTTTAAAAGCACCAAAACCTATTTTTACAATTATATCCTTACTTTTAGTGCTGGTTTTCTTTATTTTAGTTTTAGTTTTTAAAACTAAAATTACAACTCTAAACTTAAAACAAAAATATTTCAAGTTAAAAGAAACCAAAGTACAGCCATTTTTGGTTAAAAAAACTTTTTTTGAAAAACTACCAGATTCTTTGCAAGCAAACAACTTTATACTGCAAAGTAGCACCTTGGATTTTAATTTATACTTAAAAGAAAACACCCAAAACAGAGGACTAGAACTTACTTTTTATCTAAAAAACATAAACACTAGTTTTTTGGATACTAAAATTGACGCAGAAATTAAAAAAATCCTAAAGTGTTTTGAACAAAAAAGAATTACTTACCTAACTTGTCTAATTTTTAAAAAATACAGTGAGCATTCTGTGCACACAGAACTAGAGGCAGATAACTTAGTTTTTATAAGAAACCGTGGTTTTAACTTTACTTCTGTCAACATTGCTTATTTTGAAAAAGAAAGTACACTTTACTTTTTGCACTCAAAAACTTTTTGTCCGACTACTTACTTTAAAGCAGCGACTGAAACTATTTTAAACTTAACTAACTAATTATTTATTTTAAAAAAACCAGCATCCGCTGGTTTTTATCACGAAATACAGTACTACTTTTTTACCCATTTTTTGGCATTTTCCTAAGGAGAAATTATGAAAAATATTATTTTTGATTTAGACGGTACACTTCTAGATACATCTAAAAACATCGTAAAAGCAGTAAACTCAACCCTTGCTTACTTTAAGTTTGCTAAAGCCAATAAAGACAAAATAATTTACTGCACCGGAAATGGTTCGCGTGAGCTTATTCAGTGCGTGTTAAACGATAAGCAAAACATTGACCAAATGGTTAAACACTACAACCAAACCTATAACGAAGACCCACTCAAATACACCAAACCCTACAAAGGAATTGTTGAGATGTTAAATGTTTTGAAAGCAAGTGGTGCTAGACTTTTTGTAATTTCAAATAAACCTGAGTTTTTGGTTAAAAAAATTGTAGAATTTTACTTTCCAAACATCTTTACCCATGTGCTTGGATTTAGTCAAAATCTACGCGCTAAACCAGCACCAGACACCCTAAACTTCCTTAGCCGCAGATACGGATTTAGTCCAGATGAGTGTATTTTTATTGGCGACAGCGAAGTTGATCTGCGTTTCGCAGAAATTGTCAAAATTCCTTGCTTTTTAGTCTCTTACGGTTTTCGTTCATTTGATTTTCTACATACTATTGCGCCAAGAAGCACAATATTTAAGTCAGTTAAAGCCTTGGAAACGGCTTTACTTAGCGATTTCAATGATTAAGTTCACCAAACAGACCACTAAAGAAGGAATTAGACTAGGTGAACTTCACTTTGAAAACGGTACTGTAGTTGAGACGCCTGTTTTCATGCCAGTTGGCACCAAGGCAACTGTTAAAACTCTAGACATCAACGAAATTGAAGCGGTTTCTGAAGGACTGATTTTGGCAAACACCTACCACCTTTGGCTCCATCCTGGCACCGATGTTTTAACAGAGGTTAATGGTGCTAAAGCCTTTATGCATTGGCCAAAGGCAATGCTTACAGACAGCGGAGGATACCAAGTTTTTTCTTTGACTAAGAACCGCAAAATCTCAGAAGAAGGAGTGATTTTTAAAAACCCTGAAAACGGAGATAAGTTGTTTTTAACACCAGAGAAATCTATGGAAATCCAAATGGCAATTGGCGCAGACATCGTAATGGCGTTTGATGAATGCCCACCAGTTTACGCAGACTTTAAATATATGGATGCGTCAATTGAGCGAACTACTAGGTGGCTGAAGCGTTGTCAGAGTGCTTTAACTTCTGGCCAATCACTTTTTGGTATCAACCAAGGTGGTTTGGACTTAAAACTTAGAGAAAAATCGCTAAACGAAATCACAGCCCTTGACTTGCCAGGCTACGCAATTGGTGGTCTTGCGGTTGGCGACACCAACCAAGAGATGTACCGGGTTCTTGATTTTATCGTTCCTAAAATGCCTGCAGATAAACCAAGATACCTAATGGGTGTCGGTAAACCTGCTAACTTAGTGGAGGCAATTGAACGCGGAGTTGACATGTTTGACTGTGTGATGCCAACTAGAAACGCGAGGCATGGTCACATTTTTACAACTATTGGTTCTATTAACATCAAAAACGCTAAGTTCAAACATGACCACTCTCCATTAGATGAAGGACTGAGTCACAAGTTTGCCGCTTACTCAAAAAGTTATTTACATCATCTGTTTAAAACTAGCGAAAGACTAGGAGAGCGCATTGCTACTGTTCAGAACTTAGCATATTTAAAACACTTAGTTAAAGAAATTAAACAGGCTGCAAAAGCCGGCAAATTCAGTGAATTTAAAGCCAAGTTTTACTCAACCACTAACTACACAAACAGTTAAAAAACTAGCTTAAAAACACACGAAAATCGCTAAAAATAAGTTATAATTGATATAAAGAGGTACTTTTTACATGGATACAGTAAACAATTTTCAAATTAAACCCCTAATCATGGTCGCAGGTGTTGGCGGCGGTGGTGGAAACGCTATTAACCGTATGATTGAAAACAATGTCAGCGGTGTGACTTATGTTGCAATTAACACAGACTCACAGGACCTAAAACGCTCACTTGCAGAAATCAGAATACTAATCGGCGAAGGTCCAGACAAAGGACTTGGTGCTGGCCAAAACGCTAGCCGTGGCCAAGAAGCCGCAACTGAATCTGAAGACGCAATTCGCCAAGCCTTGAAACCCGCTAAAATGGTTTTCGTAACTTGCGGAATGGGTGGTGGTACCGGAACTGGTGCTGCACCAATTGTCGCTAGAGTTGCCAAAGAAGAAGGTGCGCTAGTCGTTGGTGTGGTCACAAAACCATATACCTTGGAAGGCAAACGCAGGCGTGAAAATGCACTGCGCGGAATTGCTGAACTTAAACCAAATTGTGATGCTTTGATTGTAATTGAAAACGACAAATTAAACGAAATTTCTGACCACCGCACCACCTTACTTGATGCTTTTCGTGAGGCTGACAACGTGCTTCGCCAATGTGTACAAGGTATATCTGACTTAATTATGTATCCAGGTGTGATTAACGTAGACTTTGCTGACATTAAAACCGTACTTAAAGACAAAGGTACCGCTATCATG
>CAUUIC010000062.1:0-3480 GCA_963545125.1 uncultured Acholeplasmataceae bacterium | reverse complement strand
ACGCACAAAATCACTTTTAATCGTTATTTTTATCGTGATCAAAACGGAAACAAATACGAGAAGTTTGACGGAAATTTCTATAAGTTTGAAGACGTTGAGTTTATCAAAATTCCTGGCAAGAAAACCAAGTTTACCAAAAAAATCATAGACTTTGCGCCGTACACTTTTATACTTGAGAGTCAAAATAAAAAAATCGCCTTTGAAAACTCATTTTTAAGTTCACTTACCGCTGACATTGCTTTAGTCTTGGGCTTTGAAGTTTCTATACCTAGTTACCAAGACTCAGAAAAATACTCAATTAAACCAGCGCTGGACTTAAACAATTTTGATAATTTGGAAAAAACTGCAACTGACTACGCAACTGCTGTCTACGTTTCTTCTGAGTATAGACAACACGAAGACTACATTGACAGTCAACTACCATATGGTGTTAAGAGAATTGATAAAATCTTAGACTCGGGCAGCCAAACCTGGTGGTTAACTTCCCAAGTTGAAGGAGAAGACTCGCAGTCTTACTATATAGATAAGTCAGGTATGTTAAGCCAAAAAAGGCAAAACTATCTGTTTGGTTTAGTTGTCTGCAAAGACTAAAACAAACATAAGTCGATATTAAGTGTGTCAAGCCTTTATACTTGACGCACTTTTTATTTTGTGTTAAACTAAATTTGTATTTAAATCAAAAAAGGAGTAAATTATGGCATTAAAAATTAGACTTCAAAGATTTGGTTCAACTAAACGTCCTTTCTACCGTATTGTTGCTGCAGAAAGCCAAAGAGCGCGTGATGGTAAGTTCTTGGAAATCGTTGGAACTTACAACCCACTTTCTGGTGTAGTTGAAATTAAACAAGAAGTATACAACACCTGGATTGCAAAAGGTGCTAAACCAAGCGACACAGTTAAATCACTTTTAAAGAAACAAAAATAGTTAAAGACGGAGTTTCAAACCATGGTTTTAAATTTTGAGCAAATTCTAGCCAGCTTTGTCCGTCCTTTGTTAATCTATCCAGATGCACTTGAAATTAAAGTATCAGAACAAGATATTTTAGTTGATATTTCTATGCTAGTTGAAGAAGCAGACCTTGGCCGAATTATTGGTAAAGGGGGCAAAACCGCCGCTGCTCTTCGTCAACTACTTTATTCAATTGCCACTAGAAACGGCAAAAAAGTGGCGCTGGAAATTAAAGCAAAGTAACTTAAACTTGTGTTTTTAATTGGCAAAGTAATTAAGCCTTTTTCTTACAAAGGTTGGATTAAAGTGGAAAATCTTTCAGATTTTCCACGTTTTTTAATGCAAGAAATTGTATATATTGAAAACAAACCTTATGTAATTGAACAAAGTAAACCTGGTACTAAATGTTTACTTGTTAAACTAAAAGAAATTAACTCAGAGGAGGAGGCAAAACAAATTGCGCAAAAAGAGATTTACAGCAAAGTAAGACCTGAACTTAATGATAGTGAGTTTGTTTGTGCTGATTTGCTTGGTAAAGCAGTTTATTTTAAAGATGCGGAAATCGGTAAAGTCAAAGAAGTTTACTTTTATCCAAACCAGCAAGTTTTAAAAATTGAAAAAGCCGATCAGACTTACTTTCTATTGCCTTTTGTTAAACACTATATAGATGTGGTTGAAGAAAGCAAAATCACTGTTTTGAATTTAGGTGAACTGATATGAAGATAGACATTATTACTATTTTTAAAGAAGCATACAGTAGTTTTTTTACAACTTCAATTGTAAATAGAGCAATTCAAAGTAAGCACTTAGAGGTTAATTTACATAACTTAAGAGACTATTCTTTAGATAAAAACCAAAAAGTAGATGACACTGTATACGGCGGGTCTGTTGGTATGTTAATGTCGGTTGAACCAATACACCGTGCAATTTCTGCGTTAAAGAAAAATAAAAACTCGTTTATTGTTGCGTTTTCTCCGCAAGGTAAACCTTTAAATCAAGAACTACTAGACAGCCTTGCCAAAAAAGAACACTTGATTTTACTGCCAGGCCACTACGAAGGATATGATGCTAGAGCACTTAACTTCATTGACCTTGAGGTTTCTGTTGGTGATTTTGTCTTAACTTCAGGAATCTTGCCAAGCCAAATTTTAATAGATGGCCTGGTTAGACTGATTCCAAGAGTTATCAATCAAGGCTCAGTTGATAAAGACACCTTTAAATACAACTCAATCCTGAAATATCCTGAGTATACTAAACCAGTTATATACGTAGGTCTCTCAGTACCTGATATATTGTTGAGTGGAAACCATCAAAAAGTAGATGAATATAATTCTGAACAAGCTGTTTTAAATACACTAAAAAAACGCCCTGACTTAATTAAAAACAAGCCCTTTGACTTAGAGACATATAAAAAAATTAAAGTAATTCTTGATAAAATAAAAGATCTTAAAACATAAAACCTGCACTAATTTGTGCAGGTTTTTTACTCATAATTAAGATAAAATAGCCTTGCTTGGCGATTTAACTGTATTTAATTAGTCAGTAACATCAATTATACGAAGTGTGTTAGTGCGACCGTGAGTTTGAGCCCAACCTGAAGTTAGGATAATTGTGGCACCTTTTTTAAGTCCAAAAGCCTTCGCACCGTCTATTGCTTTAGCGTCGTATTTCAAAAAATCGTTGACATGATTTACAACTCGTGGGTAAACCCCAAAGTTAAGTGCAAGTTCACATGCTGTTTTAAAGTTATCAGTTAAAGCGATAATTGGCACTTGTGGTCTGAACTTACAAATCCGGCGAGCAGTACCCCCAGTTTCAGTAAACGCAACAATCGCTTCAACTGAAGGCAGAGAAATTGAAATTTGAGCAGCAGCAACTCCGATCGAGTCGTTGATAGTTTTCTCACCGCTTGGGATTAAGTTCTCTAAGTTTTGTTGATATGGAAAAATTTGTTCAATTTCTTTTGCTATTTGGACCATAGTTTGAACTGCCTCAACACCAAACTCACCAACTGCAGTCTCTCCACTCAGCATAATAGCGTCAGAACCGTCTAAAATAGCGTTTGCAACATCTGAAGCCTCTGCTCTGGTTGGACGCGGGTTTGAAATCATAGACTCAAGCATATGGGTAGCTGTAATTACGGGTTTGCCAAAGAAGTTAGCGCGTTGAATCATTTTCTTTTGATAAATTGGAACTAAAGGAAATGAAACTTCTACACCCAAATCTCCGCGTGCAACTAAAATGCCGGCAGCCTCTTGTAGAATTTCGTCTAAGTTTTGGTATCCTTCTTCATTTTCAATTTTGGCAATTAACGGGATATTTGGGTTTGAAGTGTTTTTAACTAAATCTTTAACCGCTAAAATATCTTGTTTTGACCGCACAAAAGAAAGCGCTATTAAATCAGCACCATGTTCAATTGAAAACAAAATATCCTTTTTATCTTTTTCAGATAAAAAAACTTGTTTAATTTTTGCACCTGGACAGTTGCAAGACTTGTGGTTTTTCAAAAAACCTGTGTGGTGAACAGTAGT
>CAUUIC010000061.1:0-3514 GCA_963545125.1 uncultured Acholeplasmataceae bacterium | reverse complement strand
AAATTCATATGATTATTATATACTACATAATCTGCAAAAAGCAATTTCTCATCGTTAATTATTTGGTGTTTTAAGATAGAAAAAAACTCTTTTTCACTGTTTCTTCGGGTCACTAAAAATCTATTTTTAGAGGTTTCTAAGTCAGCGTATACTAACACTGTGAAGTCAAATTTATCGCGTAAATTGCGCTCAAAAAGCAAAGGAACTTCAACAAAAATGTATGTATTTTTAGACTTTTCTTGAACTTCATTTAGTTTTGCAAAAACTTGCGGAAAGAAAATTTCTTCTAGTTGTTTTAGTTTTTTTGGTTGACTAAAAACTAGTTTTTTAACGGTTTCTCTAAGTTCGGGCGATAGCGATAACGAAAAAGTATCGGCAATTTTGGCTAGGTTGTTTTTATCTTGCCAAAGTCCATCTACTATTTCGTCTGTAGAAATAGTTTCATGTCCTTGTTTTTTAAGCGCAGATAAAAACTCGGTTTTGCCAGAACAAATATTACCGGTGATCGCAATTAACTTACTTTTGGCAAACTTCACAGACATAACTGCCTCTTCCTGCAACTTTGATTTTCTTAATTTCAGTGCCACAAACCGAGCAAGGTTTTCCCACTCTAGTGTGTACTTTTAAATAATTTTGAAAACTACCGTTTAAACCTTCAGCAATTTCAAAACTAGAAATAGTAGAACCACCAAGTTCTACTGCTTTTTTTAAAATTATTTTTGAGTTTTCCAAAATTTTTTCAAAGTCTGCTTTAGTTAATGTGTCTACTGTTCTAGTCGGCAAGATTTTACTTGCAAACAAAACCTCGTCAACGTAAATATTGCCAAGACCAGCGATATTGTGTTGGTCCAACAAAAAAGCTTTAACAAGACTGACTTTGTTCTTAGCTTTTAAAGCTAATTCATCGGCAGTTAAGTCAAAAGGTTCTTTTCCGACTTTATTAGAAAGATATTCTCCGATTGTGTCTGTTTTAACTAAGACAAAGTTACCAAACTTTCGTCTATCTACAAAATCTAGAGTTTCTTTGCCTTCAAAGCAAAAACGGACTCTGGTGTGTGGGTTAATTTGTGAGTTTAAGTAATATCTGCCTTCCATTCTCAAATGCGAAATTAAAGTCAAGCCGTTGTCTAGGTCTAAAAATAAGTATTTTGCGTGTCTACGAATGGACTTGATTTTGGTGTTTAAGATTTGAGATTTAACGGAACTTGAAATAATTTTTTCATTAGAAAAATTATCTATAGTCTTGATTTTTTTGCCAACTATAGACTGACTTAAGTATTTGCGGACATTTTCAACTTCAGGAAGTTCAGGCAATTTACACCTCTATCCAGCGTTTTGCGCTGCTTTCACTAACTACAAGCGGAACATTAAAATCAAAATCAGTCATGATTTTTTTAATTTCAGGAATTAAATTTTCTTCGCCTTCTTTGATTTCAAAAATCAACTCATCGTGAATTTGCATGAGCATTCTGCTCTCGGCTTGTTGCTCTTTTAAAAACTTACTGATTTTAAGCATAGATATTTTTAAAATATCGGCAGCAGTTCCCTGAATTGGGGAGTTTATCGCAAGTCTTTCAAAAAGTTTTGGGTTGCGACGAAAATAAAGATTTTCTGGATCTAAATAACGTCTACGACCGAATAAAGTCTCAGTAAATCCGTTGGTTTTAGTGTCTTGAATTTGCTTTTCTTGGAGTGGCAAAACTTCAGGGTAAGCAGCAAAGTAAGTTTTGATGTATTGATCTGCTGTTTTGATGTCTAAAGAAAGTGCTTTGCTGAGACCATAGGCAGACATTCCGTAAATTAGTCCAAAATTAATCGCTTTGGCTTTATGTCTTTGTTCTTTGTCTATATCTTTAGTGTTAAAAATACGCATTGCGGTTGCGGTATGGATGTCTTTGTTTAAAGAAAAGTCTGAAAGCATATTTTTGTCTTTAGAAATTGTGGCTAAAACTCTTAGCTCAATTTGCGAGTAGTCTAGAGAAAGAAATGAAAAACCAGTTCTAGCAACAAAAGCGTTTTTGATTTTACTTCCAAGTTCTGAGTGCGCAGGGATATTTTGCAAGTTTGGATTAAAGGAACTTAAGCGACCAGTTGCAGTTTGGGTTTGGTTGTAAGTGGTATGTACAGTATTTTCGTTGTCAACAGTGTCTAGTAGTCCGACAGCGTAAGTTTGTAAGATTTTAGCGTAAGTTCTATATTCTAAAATAAGTTTAACGATAGGATAAACCTCGGCATACTCAGTCAAAGTTTCTGAGTCTGTAGAAGCAGCACCTTTTGCGGTTTTTTTAGTTTGTTTTAGCCCTAAGTCTTCATATAACAACTTAGCAATTTGCTTTGGACTAAGCGGGTTTAGATCATATCCAGCAAGTCTATTGATTTCTGATTTGAGTACAGCCAATTTAACTTCAAACTCGCTTTTAAGTTCTTTTAAGTAAGCAGTGTCTAGAAGTACTCCTGTGTTTTCCATTTTTGCCAGCACTAAAGAAAGAGGGAGTTCAACCGAGTGATATAGTTCATATCTTTTTGTGTCTTTAAGTTCATCTTGCAGCTTAGCAAACGCTAAATCTGTTAGCTTAACTTTTTTACTAAGGGTATTTAGATCAAGGCTTGTGTCAGATTTGGTATCATAGGCTTTTGGCACTTCTATTAAATCATCAAACTCAGTGTTTGCTAGATAATTAAAGTATTGCGTGCCGTTTTCAGCGTCCTTACAGTAGGCAAGTAAAAGTGCGCAGTCAAATTTAGCAAAATTAAACTCAATTTGGCTTTTAAGTAAAACTTTGATAAATCTTTTTAAATTAAAAACAACTAATTTGGTTTCACTTTTTAAAAAAGCCAAAAACGAAGGGCTAGAAAACACCTGTTCTTTTTTTAAAAACAAGTAACTTATTTTGTTAAATAAAGCAAAGTGAATAAGTTCGTCTTTCTCTGTGTACTCGGCAAACAAAGTAGCAGGTGTTTTTAAAAATTCAGCAATTTCTTTCTCTTCAGTAGCATACTGAAAACTTTGAACTGAAGTACTTGTGTTATTTGCGACTGCTTTTTCTTTATATAGTTGGCTTAACTCAAACTCACGGAAAAAGTTTTGTAGACCCTCTTCGTCTGCTGGTTGTTTTTGAATTACTTCCACTGAAAATAACTTATCTGTGTAAATTTTTCCAAGAAAATAAGAAAGTTCAGCATCTGCTTTGCCGGCTTCTAACTTAGTTTTTTGGGCACCTTTTAACTCAGAAATGTGTTCGTATAAATTAGTAACAGATCCGTATGTTTGAATTAGTTTAAGTGCAGTGACTTTCCCAATTCCGGCAACTCCTTTGATGTTATCAGAAGTATCTCCTTGCAGTGCTTTTAAGTCAATTAACTGAAGTGGTTCTAAACCGTATTCTTTAAATATAACTTCAGGAGTATGCTCAATTATCTCGCCCATTCCTTTTTTAATTAAAGCAACAGTGGTTTTTTCGTCAACCAGTTGCAGTAAATCACGGTCAGACGAATAAATTATCACTTCGTCAAT
>CAUUIC010000060.1:0-3519 GCA_963545125.1 uncultured Acholeplasmataceae bacterium | reverse complement strand
GTTTAATTCAAAAGGCAAAGACTATACCATGGAGTTTACTCGTAGTTACTGGCAAGACGCAAATGGCGTTAAATATGAAAAATACAATGGTAAGTATTTTCAACTTGAAACTGTTTGGTTTTTTAAAATTCCTGAGCAAAACACTTGGTTTACTGAAAAAATCTTAGATTTTTCTCCATTCAACATTTTTTACATTGGATATCAAAATAACTCAAAACCAGAGTATTCTATTTTTAAAGCATTGGTTAACGATATCGGAAAAGTTCTAGGCAGCGAAGTTCACATGCCGACTTACGATGATGGGGAGTTTTCTGTAAAACCGGCATTAGACAAAGGCAAAAATACTGACCTTAAAAAAGAATCTACTGATTATGCTAAAGCAATATTAGGTAATTACACTGGAAATGGTAAGTATTATCGCAGAGTTGACTTAAGTCCTTTTGTAGAATCTGAACATCAGATGCCTTATTTTCATGATATTCGCCATCAGTGGTGGTGGCTTGGTACAGAATTCCCACGTTCTAACCCAAGCGTGCAAAACATCTCGAACGCTGGCTATTTAGACTGGCAAAACGTCCACAGTGTTTTAGGTGTAGTGGTTTGCGCTAAATTTTAATAAATTTCTAAAATTGTAATCAATATATTTATAAATAAACCCACCTATTTTTTATCCCTTTTTTGTAGCATAAAGCATAAAATAATTTAAAATATGTCTGACAACTAAATCAGTTCATAAGCTATTTATGGAGTTTAACAATGTTTAAAGACTTACTTTATAAAAAAGTTAATAAAGCGCAAATTCTTGAAGAACTTACAGAAATGCACGGTTTTGACTTATCTGTTTTGTTTAGTGAATTAAAAGAGTCAGAGCGCAGACAGGTTCTTAAACTAATTGACAGCAAAACCATTGCTGTGTTTTTCGCATACCTTACTAACGAAAACGCTTTATTCGTGCTAAATGAACTAACTAACTTAAAAAAAATAGAGGTCTTAAACGAACAAAGTTTAGATGATTTAGTTGACTTTATTAAGTTTCTCCAAAAAGAAAAGGAAGATGAATACAACGAAATTATTACTAAGTTAACCAACTATAAAGAAATTACTAATTTGCTTCAATACCGAGAAGATAAAACAGGTTCTTATATGTCTAAAGATACACTTGTTGTTTTTGACACAATGGATGTCAAAGTAGCAACTAGACAAGTAATTGAACACGCTCAAGATGCAGAAAGTATCTCCACCCTAATAGTTACTTCTGAAAACGGGGTTTTTAAAGGTGTACTTTCTTTAAAAACATTGGTCAAAACTCGCTCGCCTAAACAGGTTAGCGAGTTAATTGAGCAAACCGAAGTAGTTTATGACACTGATAACATTGAGCAGTCTGCGGCAACTTTGAACAACACAGGCAAATTTCAAATCCCGGTAGTTTCAAAAGGTGGTATATTTTTAGGAGTTTTGAACCTAGATGATATTTTAGATGTTGTTAGAACTGAGGCTGATAAAGATATCGCGCAACTTTCTTTGCTTTCCTCAAAAGCCATAAATCACCGAAAAATTTTTTCACAAGCCATTACTCGCCTACCTTGGTTAATTCTTTTAATATTGCTTTCAATTCCTCTTTCTTTTGTTACTTCAGTATTTGAACCAAAAGTCTCTAAGTTTGCCTATATCGCAATAATTACGGCCATTCAACCCTTAATCTTGGGGTGTCCTGGCAACGTCTCTTCCCAAATACTTTCAGGCTCTTTAGTAAGGCTTTCTCGTTTTGGAAAAATTGATAAAGAGTCGTTTTTAGAGGAGTTTAAAGCAGGATTGTATACTGCTTTAACTGTCTCTGCTTTGGTTTTTATTTTTTCTTTCTTGTTTATTTTAAGTTATAAAAACGCAATACCTAAAACTGTGTCAATCTACCAAGTTTCGGCTATATACGCCTTTATTAACTCACTAACTTTACTAATTGTGTTAATTCTGTCGCCACTAATTGCAATGTTAATTCCGATATTCTTCAAAAAAATTAAAATTAACCCAGCATCAGCCGCTGGTCCAATTATTACCACAGTTTGCGATACTCTGGCGTTAGTTGCGCACTTTAGTCTAACTTTAGCGTTAGTGGCTGCCTTTAACTTACCACTCCCTACTCTAGGTTAAAAAAGAGGTTACTTATTATGTTTAGTGAAAATAAAGAATTTGATTTAAAACAAATTAGTAAGTCTCTTAAAACCAAACAATACCTAAAAAGTTTTGAGGCCTACGAAATTGCCGAAAACTTCGGTGAACTTGATTTTGAAAAGCAAAAATTAGTCTTGAGTTATTTAACTGAAGCAAAGGCTGCCAAAGTTTTTGTGTATTTAGAAAAAGATGTGCAAAGTGAGTTTTTTACACAACTTAAAGAACATGAGCAAAGACAAATTTTAGATAACTTAGAAATAGATGATCTTCGTGAATATATCGGTGAGTTTAGTTTAGAAAAACAAAGTAAAATTCTAAATTTACTGACATCTTCTAAATACCTAGACATTAAAAAACTTTTAGTTTACGACAAAGAAAAATGTGCGTCTATCATGAACTTAGCATATGTTTGTGTAAACGAAGAGATGGACATTAAAGCGGCAACCGACTACGTACTTAGAAACACCAAAGAAACTGACTTTATTGACTTTGTTTATGTGGTTAACACTAAAAACAAGTTAAAGGGAGTAATTGACTTAAAAGACTTAATTAAAGCCCGTAGTCAAGACTCACTTAAAGACATCATAATTTATGAATATCACTTCTTAAAAGACACAATGACAATCAAAGAAGCAATTGGTGTATTTCGTCAATACGACTTACTGGCAATGCCGGTAATTGACGAAAAGCAAAATATGCTTGGCATAATTACCGCCGACGATATTTTGGACGAAATTGTTGAGCAGACTGAAAAAGAGTATTTAAAACTACAAAGTTTCCAAAAAATGGATATAGACACGCCACCTTTTAAAAAGTTTTTATATAGACTTCCGTGGTTGGTTGTCTCGATAGTGTTGGCACTACTTATCGCTAGGTTCATTTTAGTGTTTGACTCAACTATTCAAAAAGTTTCAATTTTAATTTTATTTCAGGCCTTGCTTTTAGATATGGCTGGTAATATTGGTAGCCAATCGATGGGTTTCACGATTATCTTGATTTCTAAAGATAAGTTAAATAAGCGAAGGGTAATTTATAAGCATATTTTAAAAGAAATAACGATCGCTTTACTAAACTCAGCGATTTCGGCGATTTTTGCGTTTGCCATCGTCTTTTCGTTTGTAGCAATTGGCGGTAAATATGGACAGTTTCAAGGTTTCGATAAACATCCTTATTTAGCGCTAAACATGGCGTTTTGTGTCGGAATTTCCATGTTTTTATCAATGGTAATTGCTGCTGTAATTGGCACAGTCATTCCTCTGCTTGCTAAAAAAGTTAAAATTTCGCCAAACGATGTAACTGGTCCTGCTTTAACTACACTAAACGATTTTTTAGCGGTTTCAATTTACCTTT
>CAUUIC010000059.1:0-3526 GCA_963545125.1 uncultured Acholeplasmataceae bacterium | reverse complement strand
AAAACACACTACTAAGCTATTTTGTGGTTTAATCTGAGTGATTTTTGGCTAAAAATATGCCTAAATTTTGTATTTTAGTCAAATTTTTTTGAAAAACTTTGTATTTTCGGTCATAAAGAAGAAGTTTTAAAGTTGATTTTTAACGTTTTTTAATTTGAACCTCTAAATGAAATCCAAAGCCTATCTATTTCTTTTTTCATGTTGTCTTCGTGTAAAAACAACTCATCTTTATTGCCTTTTTGTGCAGTTAGTATTTCAAATAGATTTCCGTATTTCGGTTTAATTTGAATATCACTAACCTTGCCAGTTTCAAAAAATTTATCAATTTGCGCCTCAAGGAGACGAAGATTTAAAGTTTTGTCGGCTAAATCAAAAGTATCCATTAACTGTTTTTTGTGAACTGATTTAAGCGGAGAAATATAGCCGATTTCGTCTGCATTGTCTTTAGCATTTTCAAAATCCAACATGAAGTTAATAAAGTCGTAAGCATTGTCTAAATTCGCAGTTTTTGGGATTTGCAGACCATCTATAAAAAAGTTAGTGCCACTTTTGGGTTTGTGGAACTTAAGGTTTTGATTGACCTTGCCATCTTGGCCTTTAATGATGTTAAGAGCATCACCTGAATATGCGTTAATTAAATCAAAAGTACCGTCGGCCATTGCATCAAAAATCTCGTCGGTAATAAATCGCATCTGTGGGTTATTTTGAATGGAAGGTTTCAAAAAATTCATTGCAGGGTCAATAGCGGGTTGGTTTTGTTTTTGGTTTTTGTCGGTATCTAAAAGCGGATTCATCGTATAGCCAAGATGTTTTAGTGCTACCATAAAGCCGTCTCTTGAACTGTCATACATCGCCATTTTTGGATATTTATCTTTGGTTTGAAATATCCCCCAACCAAGGTTTTCAACATCCTTTTTAAGTTCTTCTGAGTTCTCACCTGCTGTGTTGTAAAACAAACCAACATAACCCCAGAAATAAGGAATTGAGTAGTCCAGGAAATCAAACTCGGGGTCAGTGCTGATTTGACGGTTGTAATCTTTGATTAGTTTATAAATTTGCGGTGAAAAAATCTCTTCTTTTTTGTATTTTATTCTACTCCAATCTATTTTTTGAATGTAGCCTTTTTTAAGCATTTGCACAGCCGAGTAGTCAGAAAGTACTGAAATGTCAAACTTATCTTCGTTTGAAATTTTTTGAACAGCAACTTCATTGCTAGTAAAGTTAGAAAAAGCCAGTCCTTTTTTGTTTTGACGAGCAAAGCGCGGAACTAATTCTTCATCTGCAAAAAACTCATTTGGAATTAGTAGTTTAACCTTTTTGCGGTTAACCACAAAGTTATAAATAACAAAAAAGAAAAACAGGAAAAGCAGTGAAAAAGAAATTAAATATTTAAATAATCTTGGCTTAAGCATTGTGGGCGATTTCCTTTCTTTCTTTTCTGACCTTAATTAGTGCGGTTGCGTAGTCGTAAACCACTTTAATCATTATTACCAAGATAATCAAAGTGGAAAGTGCATTGATAGAAGGGTTTAGCCCTCTTTTTAAGGTATATAGGTATATAGAGATATTTTGGATATTTGAGCTACCCGAAACAAAGTAAGAAATAATAAAATCGTCAAAAGACATAGTAAAGGCAATAATAGCGCCTGCTTGTATACCTTCTTTAATTTGTGGAACCAATATCTTAAAAATTGCGGCAAAGTATCCGCAGCCAAGGTCATACGCTGCGTCTAAAATGTTTTTATCTAAAGTCAAAATTTTAGGATAAACAGCAGCAAGTACAAAAGGAACTGAAAAAGCAATGTGGGCAAGCAAGATTGAAAAGAAGCCTAGCGGAATTTTAAAAGCCGTAAAAAAGAAAAATAGAGAAAGCCCAAAAATAATGTCTGGCGAAATGATTGGTATGTTGTTAAAAAAGAAAATAGCATCTTTGCGTTTTTTGGAAAAATTCGCAATAGAAATCGCGGCCAGTGTGCCAATGATGGTTGAAATGATTGTAGAAATTACGGCAATAATTATGGTGTAGATAACCGCTTGGGTTAAGTTAGGGCGCAAAAACAACTCCTGGTACCACTTAACTGAAAAACCAGAAAGTTCTTTTAGTGATTTTTTTGAGTTAAACGAAAAAATTATGACAAAAACCACTGGAATGTATATCAAAATTATCGCCAGTGTGACAAAAATTTTTCTAAATATTAAACTTCTATTGTCTTTCATTCCACTTATACCTAATTCGGTCTGCTACCTTAATAAGCAGTAAAATCGCGATCATAATCAGCGAAAATACAATGGCAATAGCCGAGCCAAAGCCAAAGCGTCCAGATTGTGTGATGTGCTGTTCAATAAAATTACCAATTAAATAACGGCCATTTCCCAAGTATTTAGGAATCACGACACTGGTTGCCGCTGGCAAAAATACAAGCAAAATCCCTGAAAAGACACCTGGTAAACTCAGTGGCAAAACTACTGACTTAAAAGTTTTGAAGTTATTAGCCCCAAGATCTGCCGCGGCTTCTTTAAGCGAATTGTCCATTTTGGAAAGACTTGCGTAAATTGGCAAGACCATAAACGGCAAGAAAGAATATACCAAGCCTAAAACTATCGCTGAGTTGGTACCCAAAATATTAAAGGGTAGAATTTCTAGAACTTGCTTGATAGAAAGCACTTTAATTAACATGTTGATCCACATTGGTGCAGTTATTAAACTTAGACACAAAACTTGTGCGCGTTTCTTTAAAAAAGTAATTGAGTAGGCTAAAGGATAACCAATTAGTAGGCAAATTAGCGTGGCAATTGCCGATAGTTTAATTGATGAGTACATCAATTTAGATGCGGTTTTGTCGGTAAAAATATTTGTGTAGTTTTCAAAAGTAAACTTGATTCGCTCAGTGCTGGCGTTGTCTTTAAAAGAATACAGCACCATTAAAACAAAGGGAATGACAATTAAAAAAACTATTAAAATCAAGTAAGGCAAAAACAAAGAAAAGTTAAAGACTCTTTTTGAGTCTAAAATTTTTCTATTCATTTTCCTTTTCCATGACGTGAATGTCTTCTGGGTTAAAATCTATATCGACTTCTTTGCCAACTGGCACATAGTCAGTCGTGTGAATTGTGTAAACTCGGTCTTTAGTTTGCACGTCAATTTCGTAAAATATACCTTTAAAGGCTACAGAGTCTGTAACTCCTGTAAACTTACCTGTACCTTTTTTTACAATATCTATATCTTCTGGACGAAGTACAACTTCAACTGCTTGGTTTTTAGAAAATCCAGAGTCTACACACTTTAGTTCTTTGTGGTCAAAACTTACCAAAAAGTCGTCTTTCATAATAGCAGGAATAATGTTAGATTCACCAATAAAACGCGCAACAAAGCGGTTAACGGGTTCATTGTAAATGTCTACAGGAGTTCCGATTTGCTGAATTTCTCCTTTGTTCATAACCACGATTTTGTCAGACATAGTCAACGCTTCTTCTTGGTCGTGAGTAACGAAAATAAAAGTAATTCCTGCATTTTTCTGCATTTCTT
>CAUUIC010000058.1:0-3539 GCA_963545125.1 uncultured Acholeplasmataceae bacterium | reverse complement strand
ATATTTTCTGAAAAACTCGCCGAAACCTCGGCTCTTTTTGGCGACCTTTGAATAATTTTAAAAATTTTGCCAACAAGTGCACCACGATTGTTTTTCTCAATTTCAGCTTCTACTTCTTCGCCTTCTACAGCCCCATATATGTAGACTGGTTGGTTGTTTAAGTAAGCGATGCCTTCGCCATCGTTGCCAGTTTTTAAAATATTTAATTTTACTATTTCTTTTCTATCCATACGCAAACTCTTTCACCCATTTCAAAAGGCAAGACAAACTTAGTTTGGGAAATATTTTTAACTAAATTAACTAATTTAGTTTTCTTAAACTCGGTAATTTCTTCAGTGGCTTTAGTTGCTTTATAGAAACACATCTTGCCACCTTTATTCAATTTCGGTAAAGCATACTTAACTAACGAAGTAAGATCAGTAACTGCACGGGCTGTCACTAAATCAACTGAAACTCTTTTAATGTTTTCAACTCTGTCGTTAATAACTTTTAGATTGGTCAGATTTAGTTCATCTTTAACTAATGTTAAAAACCTTGCTTTTTTGCCAATAGACTCAGTTAAAATAACTTCAACGCTTGGGAAAAATAAGGCAATGATAATACCTGGAAACCCCGCGCCTGAGCCAATATCCAAGATAGACTTAGATTGAATTAAGTCAGGGTTTTTAAAAAAAGGTAAAATGGAATCTAGAACATGTTTAACTAAAAACTCAGTCTTATCAACGATTCTAGTTAAGTTAACTTTTTTATTTTCTTCAATTAAAAGTGAGTAATACTTGTCAATTTTCAAAACTAGTTCATCTGTTAATTCAATGTTAAATTTACTAAAAATGTCTTTCATGATTATCTTTTCTCTTTACTTTTTTGAATGTAGATAGAAAGGATTTGGATGTCGCTTGGGTTAACTCCAAGTATTCTTGAGGCCTGACCTAGAGTTTTTGGTCTGACTTTCTCTAATTTTTCTCTACATTCAAAGGCTAAGTTAGCAACAAGGTTGTAGTCAATGTCTGCAGGAATTTTGAAGTTTTCAAGGAACTTAAACTTCTCAGCAGTCTTAATTTCCTTTAAGATGTAGCCTTCGTACTTAATTTGTATCTCTGCAGCGAGAATAACTTCTTCTGGAAATTTTTCTTTTATAAATGGACTTAAAATCTTTAAATTAACCTCTGGTCTTTTAAGTAAATTTGCTAATGAAATTGACTCATAAAGCGAAATGTTGTGTTTGGAAAGATGATGCAAAACATCTTTAGTTGGAGTAATTTTCGTGTTTGTTAAAATCTCGGTTAATCGCTTAACTAACCCTTTTTTAAGTAAATATTTTTGATAAGTTTCTTCGTCTATCAGCCCACGGTTATAAGCAATTTCAGACAGTCTAAAGTCGGCGTTGTCATCTCTTAAAAGTAGTCTATACTCAGCACGAGATGTCAGCATTCTATAAGGTTCGTCTGTTCCCTTGGTAACTATATCGTCAATCAAAACACCAGTGTAGGCCTCGTTTCTTTTTAAAATAAGCGGTTCAATGTTGTCAATTTTAGCAGCAGCGTTTGTGCCTGCAATTAAACCTTGACAAGCCGCTTCTTCGTATCCAGAAGTTCCGTTAATTTGACCTGCGGTAAACAGGTTTTTAAGGATTTTGGTTTCTAAAGACAAGTATAGTTGAAAAGGATTGATAGCGTCGTACTCAATTGCGTATCCGTATCTAATTATTTTACCTTCCTGAAACCCAGGTAAACTAGCAACTAACTTTCTTTGAACAAAACGCGAAAGTGATGTAGAAAGGCCTTGTAAGTAGGTTAAGTTGTTTTTAATACTTTCTGGTTCTACAAAAATTTGGTGAATATCTTTTTCTTTGAATCTAACAATTTTGTCTTCTATTGAAGGACAATATCTAGGACCTCTACCTTCAATTACTCCTGAGTACAAAGGTGAATATTTTAGATTATTCAAAATTGTCTCTTTAGTATTCATGGTAGTATGGAGGGTATGCAGATTTAAATTTGCTTTGTGTTTGGCTTTTGTGTAGTATGAAAATCTAAGTTCTGGGTTGTTCTCATCTTGATTTGCAAGTTCAGAAAAGTCAATTGAGTTTGAGTCAATTCGCGGCGGAGTTCCGGTTTTTAGTCTCACGATTTCAAAACCTGCTTTTCGCAAAGACTCAGAAATTCCAGAAGTTGTGCGCTTGCCATCAGGTCCAGTTTGATAAGTTTCACTACCTATCAAAATTCGTGATGCTAAATAAGTGCCAGTTGTTAATACCACGGTTTTGGCAAAATGCTTTGTATTACTTTCAGTAACTGCACCGACTATTGTTTGGTTTTCAACTAACAACTCAGTTGCGTATTCGTACAGGAAAACTATGTTTTTGAATTTCTTTAATTCTTTTAACATGTTTTTCGGATAAATTTCTTTGTCAATTTGTGCGCGAAGTGCCCAAACACCAGGGCCCTTAGACGAGTTTAGCCTACGCATTTGAATGGTAGCACTGTCTGCAACTTTGGCCATCAAGCCACCCAGTGCGTCAATTTCTCGCACTAAAACACCCTTCGCAGGTCCACCAATTGACGGATTGCAGGGAAGGGTTGCAATTTGAGATTTATCTCCTGTGATAAATAAAACTGACTTGCCTAAACGAGAAAGGGCAGCGGCGGCCTCAATACCGGCGTGCCCTGCCCCAATTACGATTGAGTCAAATATACGATTATTTAACTGCATTTTCAATAAAATCCACTAAATCTGCTTTGGTGAATTTTAATTTTTCGCGAATTTCGGCTTCAGATGAACTTAGTCCAAAATTATTTATTCCAAAAACATGAGGTGTGTATTTATACCAAGAATAAGCAGAGCCTGCTTCTACTGCTATAATTTTAGCGTTACCTAAAATCTCTGCTTGCTCAGATTTAGTAAGTCTGTCAAACAAGAAACAAGAAGGCATAGAAACTACGCGCACACCTTGACCTTTAGTTTCAAGAACTTTTGCGGCTTCAAGTGCCAAAGCAACCTCTGAACCTGTTGCAATTAAAGTAAGTGAGTGTTTATTTTCCTCTGCCTTAATAATATAGGCACCTTTTTGAATGTCTAGTTGAGAGTTTGGGTTTTCTAATACGTTTTGGCGAGTTAAAACCAAAACTGAAGGGAAATCATTTTCAGAAAGCATTAACTTATAAGCCGCCAAAGTTTCTTTATAGTCACATGGTCTAATCACGTTTACATTTGGCATACATCTAAGTTGTGTAAGATGCTCAATTGGTTGGTGGGTTGGCCCGTCTTCGCCTAAAAATACAGAATCGTGGGTAAAAATATACATTACTGGTAGTTTTTGCAAAGCAGATAGGCGGATTGCTGGAAGCATATAATTAGAAAAAACAAAAAAACCAGAGACAAAAGGTCTAAGTACACCGGTTTGTGCAATCCCATTGGCAATTGCAGCCATTGCGTGTTCGCGAACTCCGAAGTTTAAGTTACGGCCAAGTCTGTTGGTGTGGTCAAAATCACCGTCTACTCCTTTTACGCAAGTTGATGAAGAAAGGTCAGCAGATCCG
>CAUUIC010000057.1:0-3579 GCA_963545125.1 uncultured Acholeplasmataceae bacterium | reverse complement strand
AATTCCAAAAACTATAGACAACGATTTAGATTTAACTGACCACACACCTGGCTATGGCTCTGCTGCTAAATACATTGCAACTACTCTAATGGAATTAAAACAAGATGCCAATGTCTACAGCACCCCTTCTATCAATATTGTAGAAATTATGGGTAGAAACGCAGGTTGGCTGACAGCTAGTGCCATGCTTGCCAAAAAAGCAGGTTTAGGCCCTGACCTTTTCTATTTGCCTGAACAAACTTTTTCAATTCAAGAGTTTATCGCAGACGTGCAAAGAGTATTAAAAAAACAACCACATGTTTTCGTAGTAGTTTCTGAAGGTATCAAAGACAGCGAAGGCAATTATATTGCTGAACTTTACAAACAAGCCACTAAAGACGCCTTTGCACACACTCAACTAGGCGGAGTTGCCCAAATTTTGGCCAATGAACTTAAAAAAGTTTGCGACGTTAAATCTAGAGCCATCGAACTTTCTACAATGCAACGTTCAAGTGCTCACCTACAAAGTAAAACTGATGTTCAAGAGGCTTACAACTCAGGTGTGTTTGGTGCAACTGCGGCTATTATGGGACACACTGATAAAATGATTGCAGTTAAACGTGTGCCTGGGCAAATTTACAAACTAGAGTATGGTGTAGTTTCGCTTTCTCGTATTAAAAATAGTGAAAAAAGAGTACCACTTGAGTGGATTAAAAAAGACCACACAGGTTTAACAGATGATTTCATTGAATACGCAGAACCACTTATTCAAGGCGAAATGAAAACACCTTTTGAAAACGGTCTACCTAAATACTTTCAATTCAAAAAATAGATAAATATCACTGATTTTTTGATTAATTTACATTTTAAAAACGAGGGCAACCTCGTTTTTTTAAAAATGTTTTTCAAGCACTTTATAATAAATTAAAAAAGGAGCGTGAATACTTTGCGAAAACTAAAATCCTTTAATTTAGTTATTTTAACTTTTATGACATTCTTGCTTTTAGGCTTAGTTTTTTTAAAAACTACCGCTAGAGCCGAAGTTAAAGACATCAACTACTACAAAGCTCAGGTCAGTAAAAAAACTTACCTTGAGAAACTAAATATCTTAAAAGAAAAAAACTTAATTTTCAAACCAAGTGAATCTATAGATAAATACAGCCAAACTTCTAAACTAAACCCAGACCAAAAGGCTAAGTCCAAAGAAATTGAAAACAAAATGTTTGAACTTTTAGCAACTGATGGGTTAACGGATTCTGGTGCTATAGAACTTGACTTAGATGGTATGGAAATAGTAGACAGTAATAATAACTTAACAAAAATTGTCTATAGTTTCTTAAATAAACCTGAATACTTTTGGCTAACCGGTTCTATTAACAAGCAAGTATATAGCACAACTCAAAAAGTCAAAACTTTGAGACTTGAGTCTTATTTTTCAAACCAGGTAAGTTTCAAAAAAGCACTAGATGAGTTTTTAGCCTACTCAGAATACTCAACTTGGCAAGAGGCTTACCAAGACCAAAACAAAGACGGAGTGATCACCAGAGCAGAGATTGCCAAAAACCTACACGACTCTATACTTAAACGCAAACCTTATAACAAAGCGGCTGCTGAAAACTTAGGTTCCGCTGAGTTTAGTTTTAAAATTGCCCACAGTGCTTTTTCTGTGTTTTCCAAAGAAAACTTACCAGTTTGCGACGGATACGCCAAGGCCTATGCCTATGTACTAAATAAACTAGGAATTCCGACCTTAGTAGCAGGCGGCAATGCCAATGGACCACACGCCTGGAATTATGTTTATCTAAATCAAAGTTGGTACTTTGCAGACCTTACTTGGGACCAAAATCTAGATGGTGGTGAAATTTTTCAAAAGTACTTGTTAAAAACTCAACCCGCCAGCCACCAGAACTACGAAGATAGTTTTGTAAGCGACTCCATTGTTTTTGAACCCAAAAAACCAAAACTTACTGACTTTGACTTTGGTGGCCTAAAACAAGAAGACGAATCCAGTTTAACCAACGACGCACTTCCACAGTTTGAACAAGGTGAGTTTACCGAGGGCTTAAACCCAGAGCAAGCAAATCAGTTAATTGAATTAGTGTTAAAACATCTAAATATTCACGGCGAAAAACCACTTTATTTAAACTGGCGTTTAAGTAAAGCAGGTATGATTAAAAAACAAATTGAGGGGTATGGTGAGTATCTACTAGAAATAGTAGCTGCGACTGAGACTAAAATTGCCAAAAAAACAATTAAGATTAAGACTACTTACCAAGGCACTACTTTAGTTAAAGTAAATACCCCGAGTGGACAAACTGAACTAAGTGCGGACCTTGGCTCTAGACTTAACTTCTATCCAAATAAAATATACCAAGATAAAACTTTTGTAGGTTTTGACAAAGATATCAGCAAAGTCACCAAAGACTTAAAAGAAGTTGAGGCAAAATACGAAAAAAACCGCAGTTTAATTAACTTTTTAGTTAAAAGCACAGATGGTTCTCTGCTTTATTCTGGTCAAATGCTAAAAGGTCAAAGTGTTTTGGATGCTATAAAGAACAACTTCTTAAAACCATTTTTTCCACATCTTTCACTTGGCTCTAAGTTCTCGCATTTAGAGTTAAATGGCCAAGTTTTTAACACACGAACTCCTTTGTCTAAAGACACCGAGGTTACTGCAGTTTATAGACACCAAGAACCCAAAACTACTCAAAAAGAAATAACAGTTAGTCAAGTTTTAAAACACACTGAGTTTGAAAAAACAATTGGTGAAACTAAGTTAACTAACCCAAATGCATTATTTGACCTGCCTGATTTAACTAAATATGGTTGGGAACTAGATTTAATTAACTCAGATATCATCCAAGTGGTAAATAAGTTTAAATTAAAAGACCCTTTTTTGACTGCTCCAAAAATTTACTACAAACCAATTCTGGACAGACTAAAAGAAATAACTATAGACACTTCTCAACATACAGCTGCTTTTAAAAAACCAGGTAGATTTAAGTTTAAATATATTACTAACTTGCCGTTTAACTCCAAATATCAGTTATTTGATTTAAATAACTTAAATCAAGACTGCAAACCCGGATACTCACTTATTGAATGGCAAATAAAAGGTCTAGGTGAAGGCTTTGATGTCAGTCAAAGTAAGTACACAAGTGACCTTGAACTAATTCCAAAAGTTATTAAGGCTAAAGTTGAACTACTATACAAAGAAGGCGATAAAACTATTGACTTCAATAAAGAAGGTATCGCTAATGCTGCGCAAATTGCTAAGTTGATTCCGCCTGTTGGCAAAGACACCTTGTTTGTAGGCTGGCTGGCTGAAGATAATCACTTTATTTACACTGGCTACAATGTAGATAGAGACATCAAGGCATATGCTCAAGTTATCTCAAAAAAAGAACTGATTGCTAAATTAAATTGGGAAGTTTTTAAAAATGGGAAGTTTATTTTAAACTCAAGTGAACTTAAAAACCAAGATTTTAGCAAAACTATTAGTTTAATTAAAAAGAGATTTCCAACAATTGACATTAAAAAAATCACACTCAGTGGCCAAAAAGTTAATTTAACACTAGGCTCAAATTACTCCATGCACAC
>CAUUIC010000056.1:0-3594 GCA_963545125.1 uncultured Acholeplasmataceae bacterium | reverse complement strand
TCTAAAGTCATTTGAAGCAGGGTGTATTTGCCGTCTTTGAGTTTTCTAATTTCTGTCTCAACAACGGAAACGTGAAACTTATAAACCAGACTTTCGCCTTGATTTTGTTTTTTTGTAACTTCGTAGTTGTCATAAGGAATTTCGTTTAATTTCTTTAAAGAAAGGTCATCTCTAAAAGAGTAGCTACGGCGTCTTGAATAACCTTGGTTTAAACGCACAGTTTGGGTGTATGCTTGGTTTGAACCAGTTTGAACGTTTTCAGACTGAGTGTTTAATTCAAAAGTGGTTTCGCTAACTGGTCTTTTTTTGAAATTAAAGATAAAAGGTAAGCCGAAATAGTTAGAAAAAGCATTAAATAAAGTTTTGTTTAAGTTCTGTTTAATAGCCCAGTTAAGCGTATTTGCATCAACTGTGATGTCAATAGTTTTGTTGGTTTCGTCAACTTTAAACTCAGATTTTAAAACAACTTCAAGAAAGCGTTTATTTACAGGGTCATTTGTATTGAAACTTTTAATTTGAGCCTGAAAATAACTAAGAAAGCGCACATCTAATTTGGAGTAGGTTTCATAGGTAAAAATTAGTTTTGTGTTTTTTGGTGCTCCCGCGTTTTGCAAAAATTTAAAAGTTTCTAGGTTAAATGAGAAAAAATCAGAGTATTGAATTACTTCTTTTAAACTAATGGTGACTTCTAGTTTTTCATCAGTTTGCTTAAAATTAACAACGGTTGGTGAAAAGTCAAAATTCTTTTCAAAAAATTCATTTATACTCATTATTTCCTACTCCTGAAAAATCTTTAAATGACTTGGCAAATCTATCAATATCATACTGCAATTTTGGCTTTTTTTCAATTTTTATTAAGATAAAAAAGCAATTTTAAATCTGAATTAAAATTGCTTTTTTTAAAACTAAATTTAGACTAAAAACGGTTTTTAAGTAAATCAATTATGATGTTGTTTTTTAAAACGGTTTTTAAGTAAATCAATTATGATGTTGTTTTTTAAATCATTTAAGTTAAAAAGTTCGTTTAAAACTTCTGAAGTATCCTCTAGGTTATTCTTTGCTGACTTCCATCCTGCTCCGTCTGTGAACCAAACAAAATTAAATAAAAAAGTTTATGCTTTATTGTTTTAAGTGTCTTTTAACTTTAAACTCACCTCTGTTGAAAAAATCATTTTCCATTATTAACTCAAAATCATCTGAATAAAAACAAATTATTAAACCAATAAGAATAAATAAATTCATCTTGGCATTACCGTTGATTTCAACTCTAGGTAAGAAGTTTTTATCGCAAATAATTTCATCCAAAGTAACTTCTGGGTAAGCATCTAATTTGCTTTCTAAATACTTTTTAAAACTTTGTTTTTCTTCATTATTGAAATTAACTTTATCTAAACGAATTAACTTATTTGAACTTATCGCCATATACTGTTTTTTTAACATATTAACAAACTCAAAAACAGTAGTTCTTTTTACAGGAGTTACTTGAGGAAGGATAAACTTATTGAGTTCTATTATGTCAATAATTTCTTTATCCTTAATAAAATCAGCAACTAGTTCGTTATATTCTGGAAAAACTGTTTCTAAATTACCGATTAAAGGTCTTTTAAATGCAAAGTCTTTGGCAAAAAACTGTTTTGCTAAATTAAAAATGTCATAAGGGTATTGGATTTTGTGCCTGTAAATAAACTCAGGCATTTCTGCCTTGCATGCCAAAAATATATGCTGATCTGTGCGGTAGCCAATTTTGATTGCTTTTAAAGATTTTTCAATAATTGCTTTTAAATTTTTGAGTTCTTTGTCAGTTATTTTGAAATTCTTAAAGTAGATATAGCCACGATTCCAAAAATAAATAAAGTTTTTAGTCTCAGAAATCTCTGTTGAAAATACGCTTTTGGCAACCCCTTTGAACGAATTTTCAAATTTTGTATAGTCAAAAAATTCGGTTTGCGAAATCAACCATGCTTTAATTTTGCTACGCAAGGTTTCGTTGCCACCAAGTGGTAGCAAATAATCGCGTTTGCCATTAAATAACTGATTTTCATAATGGGAAAGGGCACCCTTAAGTTGGTATCTGTTAGTAATATTGAAGTCTTTTAGTTCGCTTTTAAAAATTTTTAAAATACCTGAATACGAAATTGGATGATTTTGATTATGCAAGTAGTCGGATATTTTTTTAGCAAAGTCAAAGGTGATTTGAGGACAGTCGTTAACGTGCGCGTAAGTTCCACGGTCTACCAGTTGAACGTTACTTCTTTCAATTATTGCTTGGACAGTATGGTAATACTTATTGTCAGGTTTATCTGTTTCTTCAAACAAAATATTGCCAAATTCAGCAAGAGAGCACTCGTTGATGCGTTTAATATCTTTATAATCAGAACAGTGAAACCCATTTTTGAAATGCTTTTCAATTAAAATTTCTGTTTTTTGTTTTTTAGATAAGTTAAAATTGTATCTAATATAGGTACCTTTTCTTAAATAAAAATTATTGGAAACATAAGTTTTTATACTATTTTTTGTCATTTTAAAGTTCGGCAGTAGTTGTCTAATTTCTTTGATTTTTAAAAGCAAGTCTTCTTCTTTAAAATAATGTTTAAAGACTTGTTTTTCAACCTCTAGGAATTTATCTAAATGTTCTTTTGCAGAAAAAAAACCGTGGAACTTCTTAAGATATCCTGTGCTAGTTCCTACGTTTAGGTTTTTGAGTAAAAAAGAAGCAGCGGCGTAGTCATATCTAAGTATGTCTTTTAAGGTTATGAAGTCAAAAAAGTAAGCACGCTCTGTAAAGACAAACATAAAGTCTATTGATTTAAATGTAAAGTTTTTTAAATAAAATGCGTTAAATTCACTAACCATTTTATCTATTCTTTGTCTTACTCTTTCTTTAGTTAAATCAAATTTCTGACCAATTTCATCTAAAATAAGGTAGTTTCTTTCACCCAAAAGTTCAAAATCTGTGTAGTTGTAGCCTCGCATCGCACCAATAAATAACTCAATAAATAAGTAGTATTTATCAGTTGCTGAAAAAAATAAAATATTTGCAAGTTTATTTAGTTCAAGGCCATATTTAAAAAACAACTCCTCAATTTTAGCGTCTTTAATTTCTTGAATTAGTTCAGCAAAATTGCCTTTATATGAATTGTTAATTTCAAACATTTTGAGTAAATTAAAACATTTTTCTTCGTTTTCGGGCAAAATATACTTAGCGTAATAAGGAATTGCTTCGCTTAAAATTAAGAGTTCATGAAAAATAAAATGTGGATTGAAGGTTTCATTGGTTTTGTTTAAAATAGTTTCTCTAGCAATTGTAAAGTCAAATAAGTCTTGATTGATTCCACAATTGATTTTTTCCCGATTTTTAGTAGCGCCAATAATATCTGCAATTTGAATATCAAAAATTTGTTTTCTAATTTGAGGGGTGATTTCGGTGTTTAAAAAGTCTGTATCGTGCCAGTTAATGATTTTATTAGCCTAGAACCATTTTCTAAAGATTTTAAAAACAAGTGATCGTCTAGTGTACAGAGGTTTTCATACTTTTTAGTTTTCTCTGAAATTAACTTAGTTTCGGCGTCTATTTTAAAATCCCATTGAAGAATA
>CAUUIC010000055.1:0-3599 GCA_963545125.1 uncultured Acholeplasmataceae bacterium | reverse complement strand
GTATCTTTTTCATGTAAATACAGCAGTTTATAACAGTTCTTTGAAATTATTTTAATAGTGCTTCTTTTGCAAGTTTATCAGCCACATCATTGAAAGAAATATTTGAATGACTTGGCACTTTTTCAAACTTAATTTCGCTAAACTCAGGCTTAATGCTCGCATAAAACTCAAGATACATAAGCGAAATTTTAGAGTAGGCTCGCCATTCAGAAGTTATCCAGCGAGCAAGACCTTGGTAGTCGTGGTAAATCTTGATTTTTTTAAATCCATTTTCCTTTGCCCATTTGAGTGCTTCAATCACACCAAATACTTCACCCGCCACATTTGCCATTTTCAAAAACTCCCGGTTAGCACTACAGCCAGAGATATTTTGTTTTTGCCCGTTTGGCAAAATCAGGTGAACTCCGTATGAAAACTTAGCGAGTTCTTTTGAAAAACTGCCGTCCGCGAAAGCCACTAAATAACCTGCTTTTATATCTTTTTCAACCACACTTTGCCAAAAGTCGGCGCCATTTAAAAAACATTCAGCCTCTGCTTTGGTTAAAAAAGACTTAAATACTGGTTTTTTAAAACCAGTAATTGCTACCTGGCATTCAGGCCAAGTTTTAAAAATTCCTGTTTTATTGCCTGCCTTTACAGCGTAGTATTTCACAAACTTAATTTAACTCAGCCTCGGCTTCTTTTTCTTTGAGTTTCTTAATTAAAGTTAAAAGACTTTGAATGAAAATTGAGCCAGTTGAGTTGCCAATAATTACGATAAAAATAAATAAAGCGACTTTTGCGTAGTTGTATTGGAAGCCAAACGAAAATAAAGAAAAAGAGGCGATGCAGTGGTCAAAACCAAGTAGCAAGAAAGTCCAGACAGCAAACAGTAGAGAAAGCAGACCTATTGCTTTATTTTTAGCATTGTTGTAACTATAAATTGCCGAGTGCAGCAGAATTCCAGTACCAATTGCTCCAAGGAAAGTTCGCCAAAGTGGAGTTTCTTTAAAATCTAGTTTTTTGGCAACCATTGTTTGAATTAAGTCAGCGTAAGTTTTGGTACTTCCTGGTACAAGTTTTGCTGGAAAAACTGTGTAGTAAAACAGAATCGTAAAAATTACTGTACCTAAAAAATTAGTTAAAAAAATGATAAGAAGTTCAATTAAGTAATCAGGTTTTCGTTCAAAAATATAGCCAATTCTACCAGTAAAAAGTGCGGCATCTAAGGCAATGATTAAAATGATTCCCACACAAAAACCAACACCTGCGATAAAGTAAGTGGTCAGAGTTTGAATTCCGCTGCCTTGTGCGTATGAAGTTAAAACTAAAAAAGTAAAAGCAGCAATAGCGACCAAAACTCCTGAAAGAAAACCTTGTAAGGCGAGTTTGGAATATTTATATAATTTTGTTTTGTTTTGCATAGTCAAAATTCCTTTAATTCAAATCTATATAAGTAATTTTACTCTATATAAAAAAAATAGGTTTAAATAAGCAAAGAAAGGTAATTTTTAAAAATAAAACAATGTTTTGCAAATGTGCCTTGCAAGGCAGTTTTACAGTTTTGTAAAAGTCTTTATTTTTCCATTAAAAAGCCTTATAAAGCGATTATATTAAACTATATTTTACGATAATCGTTTTTGGATTTTTAAAAATATCGTTTGCTTGTCTTTACTTATTTTGGTATACTGAAAGCACTTAGAGGTGCAGATATGTTTATCACATTTGAAGGCGGAGAAGGTAGCGGAAAATCTACTATCATTAAAAAAATTAAGACTCTTTTTGAAGAAGGCGAAAACGAACAAAAATACTCGTTAGTTAACCAAACTACAGGTGAAAGTGTTCGGCTTATTTTCACCAGAGAACCAGGTGGACTTAACATTACTTTAGCCGAAGAAATTAGAGATGTTTGCCTGCATCCTAAGCACACCACAATGCAAAGTGAAACCGAAGCACTGTTGTTTGCGGCTTCTAGGTCTGAACATGTCAAACAACTAATTGAACCTAACCGCGAAAAAGCACTAATTATTTGCGACAGATATATAGACTCTTCATATGTTTATCAAGGTGTTGCCAGAGGTCTAGGTATTGAATACATTAAGCAAATTAATAAAAGTATTCTAAACTGCTTGCCTGATTTGACCTTTATTTTTATCATCAATCACGAAAACGGACTAAACCGTGTGTCTGCTCGCAATAAAATCAACCGTCTAGATAAGGAAAACCGTGCTTTTCACAATAAAATTGATGAAACTTACCGTGAACTTAAACAAATTTTTCCTGAACGAAAGTACATTGAAATCAACGCCGAGGCTGCAGTTGAAACCGTTTTTAGACAAGTTTTTGACAATTTAACAGAAGAACTTGCAAGGAAAAACATCAAAATCGTAAAAAATGCCTAAAAAAAAACATTTTTTTCATCTTTCGCTGCTACCCGCTGCAAAAAAAGATGCACATATTTCCTATATTTTTGGCCAGATTAAAGCAATTTTAAAACAAGAAGGTATGCCAGATGCCGAACTAAACACTCTTGAGTTCAAACCATCTCGCAACCTTTTTATTTTAAATAAAGAAGAAATCACCAAAGACACCTTACTTGAGTTTACTAATACCTTTAACTACACTTCTTTAAATCAATATTCTAGATTTTTTGTTTTATTTGGTGTAGATTTACTAAATACTGCTCAAGCCTCTAGTTTACTTAAGTTTTTAGAAGAACCAAAAACCTCTACTTACGGCTTTTTGGTGCCAGATAATCCAGATGCGGTGCTAGATACCATTAAGTCCAGAGCCTTTTCAGTAACTTATGACAACAAAGAAAACACCAAAAAACCAGTTTCCCTTGACGAAGAAATCTACGAACTAAGTGGCGAACTTTTTAAAGACGCAATTGAAGTTTTTGAAAACAAAGCATTTTTTGATAATTTAAAAACAGCTTTTTTAGATTTTATTTCTGTGATTTCAGACCCTGAAAAAAAATATACACTAACTTTGGCTAAATATTTTTCAGTTGAACACGAAAGAATAGTAGGCCAAGTTTTTTTAAAACTCATCCAAACTTTTTTAATGGACGCAATTAACTTTAAGTTAAAACGAAGCTTGTATTTCAAAAGCCAAGAAGAGCCCATCTCTAAACTGGCTGGTCTTCAGATGAATAAATTAATTAAGACATTTGATTTTGTACAAAAACGCGCAAAAGCCTTTTATTTTCCTGTCAACGCTCGTGTGCAAATTCTTACAGCCTTAGCCGCATTTGATCAGTTTTTAAAATGAAGACACAAACTAGTTTTGAAAATAATTTTCCTACTCTTTATATTGTTCCAACGCCAATTGGCAATTTAAAAGACATAACTCTCAGAGCAATTGAAGTTTTAAAAGAAGTAGATGCTGTGTTTTGCGAAGACACCAGAAGAACTCTTGTCTTGCTAAACCACTTTGGTATTAAAAAGCCGCTTTTTAGATATGAGAAGTTTAACGAAAAAACAGCGAGTAGAAAAATTATTTCTATGTTAAAAGATGGTAAGAACATCGCTTTGGTCTCAGACGCTGGAACTCCTGGAATTTCAGACCCACTTTTTGAAATAATTAAGACAGTTAAAGAAGAAAACTTAGTAAATGTT
>CAUUIC010000054.1:0-3616 GCA_963545125.1 uncultured Acholeplasmataceae bacterium | reverse complement strand
GTGAGTTTTTAGCAATTGAGCCAATTATATCGTCAGACTCATAGCCTGGTTTTTCAAGACAAGCAACACCTTGCAAAGCAAGATATCTTTTAATTGAGTCAAACTGCACAAAAAGTTCAGGGTCGCCAGCTTTTCTACCTGCTTTGTAGTCTGAGTATACCTTGTGTCTAAAAGTAGGTTCTTTTAAGTCAAAAGTAACTGCGATGTGAGTAGGTTTTTTGGCAAGAATTTTTTTAAACATGTTGATAAACGCAAGTAAGGCATTAGTTGGCACACCTTTGGAGGTTCTTAAAATCTCGCCAGTATAAGCAGTTGCATGGTAGGCTCTAAAGATAAGTGAGTTTCCGTCTACTAAAATTAGTCTAGACATAGTGAGTTAAAACCACCTTCTTTGTTTGTTTTTGCCCTTACCTTTTTTTGTCTGTCCTTGACTTTGGCCATTTAGCAGTTTGTTTTGTAATTCTTCAAACATCTTAGCCAGGTCATCTTCTTTTGGTGCTTCGTTTAAGTCTAAATCTAAGTTATTGGCAAAAATTTGTCTCATCATTTGTTTTTGCTTTGAAAAAGCCTGCTCTAGTTTGCGAACTTCGCGAGTAGGCATCCCACAACCCTTGGCAATTCGCATACGTCGAGTGTCTGAGTAGGCTATTAAGTCCGGGTCTTTGCGTTCTTGTTTGGTCATAGACTGGATGATGTGTTCGTATTTATAAAAAGTAGTGTCGTCTATTTCGCTTAGGGCTTTTTTAATTTGTGAAAGCCCTGGGATAAATGAAAAAATTTTGGCAATTGAACCCATTTTTTTCATAGATTTAAATTGTTTAAGTAAGTCATTGTAGTCAAATGTATTGTTTTTAATTTTATCAATCAGTTTCTTTGACTCTTTTTCTTCAAAACTTTCTTCTGCTTTTTCAATTAAGGTAAGTAGGTCTCCCATGCCAAGAATACGGTTAGCAATACGTTCTGGGTGAAATACCTCAATATCCTCGATTTTTTCGCCAAAAGTTTGAAACATAATAGGCACGCCAGACACGGCTTTGACAGAAAGCACGGCACCACCCCTTGAGTCTCCGTCAATTTTAGTTAAAACCACACCTTGGACAAAAATATTTTCCATAAAGGTTTTAGCAACGTTTGCCGCCTCTTGGCCGGCCATTGAATCTAGAGTTAAAATGGTTTCGTTAATCTTAAAATTACTTTGAATTGACTTTAGTTCCTGCATTAACACGTCGTCGATTTGCAGACGACCTGCGGTGTCTATAATTATGACATCGTGCAGATTTTCCATTGCATAAGTTAGTGCTTCTTTAATTGTTGAAAGTGGCTCAGTTAAGCCTTTTTCAAAGACTTTTACACCAATTGATGCACCCAGAGTTTTGAGTTGTTCAATGGCAGCTGGTCTGTAGATATCACAAGCCACTAGTAGTGGGTTTTTACCTTCTTTAGTTTTAACTAAGTTAGCGATTTTTGCACAAGTTGTAGTTTTACCAGAACCTTGCAGACCTGCTAGTATTATCAAAGTAGGGTTAGCGGTAAACTCAAGTAGACGAGGGTTTGCACCCATAATTTCAGTCAGCTCGTCTTTAACAACCTTGACAACTTGTTCACCTGGATTTAGACCTTTTAAGATTTTTTGGCCTAATGCTTTTTCTTTAATTGCGGTGCTTAATTTCTTTACAACTGCATAAGAAACGTCGGCTTCCAGTAAAGAAAGCCTAATTTCTTTCATCATTTTTTCAATATCGCCCTCATATAACTTAGCAGTGCCAGTTACTTTACGAAGGGCCATTTGTATTTTATCTGCAAGTGACATAACTTACCTCTTCAATTATGCAAAATCAATGAATTCATCCTATTAAAATCAATTCGTTTGCTAGTTTTTTCTTATCAAACGTCAGTTCACGGTAATTAGTTATTTACCTTTTCGCTCAAGTTTAAATATTTTTTGGTATTTGTTTTTAGTTTTGCTCGTTATCTTAAAAACTTTGTGAAAAACTTTTTAAATAAAACTAAGATTATTGTTCATCTTCTATCAGTTCACTAAGTTGGATGTTATATTTCTTCGCAATTTCTTTGAGTTTGCTTATACGTTTTTCGGCTTTTTTAACCAAACCTAACTTAGCCTCAAAGTCTATTAATTTACGCTCGGTTTGTTTAAGCGAAAGAAAGACTGCGTTTTTAGAAATTTTTGAGTTTTCAGCAATTTCAGCAAGTGAGTAGTCTAAAAAGTAGTGAGCATGAAAGTAATCTACCTGAGTTTTAGTAAGCAGTGACGAATAAATTAAGTAAAGTGAAATTAAGTTTTCTTTACTAGCAAGCGGTTTCATTTGAAAAAAGTTCCTGAAAAACTACGGACATATAACGCTCAAGTTCAAAGTCTAAAAGATCGCTTTCCTTTTCGCCAACTCCAATTAGTTTAGTTGGAATTCCAAGTTCACTTTTAATTCTAAAAATGATACCGCCCTTAGCAGTTCCGTCCATTTTAGTTAAAGCCAGTGCCGAAATATTTGTAATCTCTTTAAAAGATTTTGCTTGCTCGAATGAGTTTTGACCCAGGTTTGCGTCTACTACCAAAATAGTTTCACTAAGTTCTTTTCCTAGTTTTTTGACAACTATCTTTTTAATTTTGGCAAGTTCAGCCATTAAGTTTTGTTTGTTTTGTAGACGACCTGCGGTGTCAATTAAACAGTATGAATATTCTTCTCTAATTGCTTTTTCAAGACCATCAAAGCAAACTGAGCCTGCGTCTTTGGTGTTGGGGTTTAAAAATACTTCAATGTCTAGGCGTTTTCCCCATTCAACTAACTGATCAACCGCACCTGCTCTAAAGATGTCTGCAGCAATCAATAGTACTTTTTCGCCTTGTTTTTTTAATCTGGCAGCAAGTTTTGCAATAGTGGTAGTCTTGCCAGAGCCATTAACTCCGACAAACATATAGGCAGTTAGTGGGTTTTCCTTAGTTAAAGTAATGTTGGCGTCGACACTTTGATTTTCGTAGACTGAGTAAATTGCTTCAAGTATTTTTTCTTTAGTTTCTTCAATTTTTAAAAAGTTTTTATGAGTTACACTTTTTTGAAAAATCTCTAGTATTTTTAAAGTAGTTTGTACACCGAAGTCTGCCATTATTAAAACTTCTTCAAGTTGTTCAATAAATTCAGGATAAGTTAAGTTTTCTAGGTTTAAAAAAATATCGGCAAGTCCTGAAACCGAACGAACCTGACTGCTAAAGCCAAGTTGTTGTGGTTTATTTTTTTTAAATTTTGTGAATATTTTTGAAAAAATTCCCATAACTATCCTCTAATTTATTTTAACTAATAATTAAGTCAATTTCGCTAATTTTGTAAGTTTGTGTGACTTTTTGTTTAAAAGAAAATGCACGCAAGAAGGTAATTGGACCAACGCGTCCAAAAAACATCATAAAAATAATTGCCCATTTAGTGATGAGTAGTTTAGTGCCAAAAGTCAGTCCGCGAGAATATCCAACTAACCCAAAAGCCGAGACTAACTCAAAAACTATGTCTTTTAAACTAAAAGTAAGTGGTTCTTGGAAGTGCTCGCCTTTAAGAGCAGAGGCTTTGGCAATTTGAAGTTGACTTTCAAAGTAATTTTGCTCAGCCAC
>CAUUIC010000053.1:0-3702 GCA_963545125.1 uncultured Acholeplasmataceae bacterium | reverse complement strand
CTTTTACGCCGACGATAGCACAATAGTGTGAAAATAGGGAGCTGCCAGTTTCTTTCTTTATTTTAAATTATCACCCACGCCTACTTAGCTCAGTTGGTTAGAGCGTCTGACTGTTAATCAGAAGGTCCCAGGTTCGAGACCTGGAGTGGGCGCCATTTTTGAAACTGAGTTTGCATCTGCTTAAAAAAGTAGGTGCTTTTTTTATAAAGAAAGGAAATAAATTGATGAAAATCCTGGCAATTATAGACGCACAAATTGACTTTATTAACGGCTCTCTGGCAGTAGGTCTTGATCCTTGGCAAAAGGCTAAGTCAGAAATTCTTAAACTAGTTCAGACAAATAACTACGACTGGGCAGTATTTACTCGCGACTGGCATCCTTTAAATCATTGTTCTTTTAAAGAACAAGGAGGCCCTTGGCCTGCGCATTGCGTACAAAAATCAAAAGGTGCCGAAATAGACCACGAACTGCTTAAACTGATATCTACAATTCCAAACAGTTTAATTATTTCAAAAGGACAAGACTCAAATCAAGAAGAGTATGGCGTTGACTTACTTTTAAATTTTAAAGAAATCAACGCAAACACAAGTGTAGACGTTGTTGGACTTTGTTTTGACTATTGTGTGGCTGAGTGCGCACGAATTACTAAAGAAAAACATCCTGAAGTCACTGTAAAAATCCACAAAGCAGCAACAGTTGCAATTGACGAAACGGCTGAGCCAAATGTTGGCATGTCTTTCGTTGTTGAATAGCAAACACCAAAAAATCCCTCTAAATAGAGGGATTTTTTGGTGAATTGTTAGTAGTTTAAAGGATGTAAATTACACAATTTGTTAACTTTTTGTTTAACTTCTAAAATAGTTTTTTTATCTTGATTCATCAAAACTAAGTCAATTAGTCTAGCAATTTCTTTAAACTCAGCGCTGTTAAAACCACGAGAAGTCAAAGCTGCTGAACCCAATCTAATGCCAGATGTATACTTAGGAGGCTCCGTGTCAAAAGGAATTGAGTTTTTATTTACAGTAATATTTGCCTGCTCTAGTATATCTTGTGCAGCAAGCCCGGTTAACCCGGTTTTATTTTTTACTTCAAGCAATACTATATGGTTATCAGTTCCACCAGAAATCACACGATAACCAAGGCGACTAAACTCACTAGTCATGGCTTTTGCGTTTTCTAAGTATCTTTGCACGTATTGCTTAAACTCAGGTTCAAGTGCTTCTTTAAAGCACACTGCTTTTCCTGCAATTACATGCATCAAAGGTCCACCTTGAACACCAGGGAAAACAGCCTTATTGACTTTTTTTGCGATGTTTTCGTTGTTTGTTAAAATCAAACCACCGCGCGGCCCTCTAAGAGTTTTGTGGGTGGTTGTTGTGACTACATCTGCGTATTTGACCGCATTTGAGTGCAGACCAACTGCAACTTGTGCAGAAATATGGGCGATATCTGCCATTAAGTATGCGCCGACTTTATCGGCAATTTCTTTAAAGTGCTTAAAGTCAATTTCACGGCTATAGGCAGAAGCGCCACATACTATTAGTTTAGGTTTAATTTCTTCTGCTAATTTTTCAATTTCTGTGTAGTTTAACTGCTCAGTTTTTTTATCTAAGTCATAGGCAAAACATTTGTAAAACTGACCCGAAAAAGAAAGTGAGTAGCCGTGTGTTAAGTGTCCGCCTGCGTTTAGCCCCATGCCGAGTATTGTGTCGCCTGGTTTTAAAAGAGCAAGATAAACAGCAGCGTTCGCTTGGCTACCTGAGTGTGGTTGGACATTGGCAAATTTACAATTAAACAGTTTTTTTGCTCGTTCCATTGATAAAGCCTAAATTCCGACAACAAACTCACACCCGCCATAGGAGAGAGCAGTTGGATATCCTTCTGCATATTTATTGGTTAAAATAGAACCAACTGCATTAAGTACATCTTTAGAAACATAGTTTTCAGAAGCAATTAATTCAAGTCCGTCTTTTTGACGTAACATTTCTTTTTCAATAATTTCTTTAATTTTTGTGTCCAGCATAAGTCCCTGCTTTCTATTTATAAATGAACCCCGCATTAAGCGGGGTGAAAAGTAAACTATTTAGATTAAAAGAAACTAATTACTCAGTTTCAATAACTGCTAAATTACCTTCGTTTCGGCGGTAAATTACGCAAACTTTGCCGTTTTCTACATTTTTAAAAATATAGAAAGAATGATCTAAGGTTTCCATTTTAAAAATTGCTTCATCTACAGTAATTGGCTCAAGTGCAATCGATTTAACTCTGACAACGTCTTCACCGTAAATACTGGTTTTAGTCATAGCATCCGCTAATTTTGCATTTTCTTCTTTAATACCACGGTTTTTGTTTTTAGAAAAACGAAGAGCAAACTTGTCTTTTTGTTTAGTTAGTTGACGAAGTAGTTTATCAACTGCTAGGTCAATTGCTGCGTAAATATCTTTTTGTTCAACTTCAGCACGCATAGTAATTTTTGGTAGAGTTAAAGTAATTTCTACTTTTTGCATATCGTTGTAAACTTTGCAAACAACTCTTACTTTAACATCGTCTTCTGGAATTAATTTTAAAACTTTTTCAAGTTTTTTCTCAGAGTATTTTTCAATACTTTCGCTCGGAATAAATCCGTTTTTACCTTGTACTTTTATGTTCATCATTTGTCCCTACCTTTCTTAAACTGAGAATAATGACGTTGGTTTTAAAAACTTTTTTCAAAACCTTATCTACACTTATATTATACTCTAACAAGAAGAAAATAGGTGTGCCTGTTTTAGTTTTTTCACTAAAAACTGGCGCAAAAAATTGCAGGTATACCTCTTCTGGTATTTCTGGATTGTAATGCTGAAAATAATATAAATTACACACGGATTTTTGGGCTGTTGGAAAAGTTTCGTGTACTAAAGAAAAGTCGTTTGACTGTATGCAAGTTTTACAAAAAATATTTCTATTTAACTTAAAAAAAGTAAAAAAGTTTATTTCGTTTTCAATTTCTTCTAAACATAAAAAGCACTTCATATTAACATAAATATAGTTAACATGAAGTGCTTAAAATACTTAAAAAATTTATAAATTATTTAAAGCCCAAAGGATACCAATAGCTGCACTTTCTGTAGTTAAAATGTTTTCGCCAAGCGAAACTATTTGACAATTTGAAAGGCTTTCAAAACACTTGCGTTCACTTACATCAATTCCGCCTTCAGGACCAATTATCAACAAAATATTTTTATCTTTAAAGTCTTTGAATTCAAACTTTTTGTCAAACTCCGCCTCTTCATCTGCCAAGAGCACCAAGTCGTATTTTGCAAAATCAATATCCGTTAAAGCACTAAGTACTTTAATTTCTGGAAATTCAAAACGTTTGGCAATTTCAGCCGCCTCTTTTGCAATAGTTTCTGCTCTATTTAAATTAAGTGGCTTGAGTTTTCTTTCGCTTCTCAGAAAAGGTGCAAACATAAGTTTTCTTGCGCCATACAAAGTCAAATGTTTAATTGAAAACTCACATTTTTTAGGAATAGTTAGACCTTGTACAACATCTACTTTAAAGACTTTAGTTTGTGTTAGCTGTTTTTGTTTGATAAAAACAGGTTCTTTTGCGTTGTAAGAAATCACACCTAAAAAACACAAGTTGTTCGCGCAAACCTCGATTTGCGTACCTTCGCGTAGCCTCAACACATTTTTAATTTGGTGCTTAATTTTAGGATCAAA
>CAUUIC010000052.1:0-3722 GCA_963545125.1 uncultured Acholeplasmataceae bacterium | reverse complement strand
AACGTTGAACCTAAAGACAAAATTGACCTTACAGCAACCTATAGGTTCCTGCAAGAACTTGAGGCTCAAGGTAAAATCAACAAGGAAACAGATGGTGGAACTTTGTGGCCACTTTACGAAACTCTAAAGAAAAACAACGGCTACTTTGTTGGTAGTTTACGCCAAGTTGTTGATTTTGGTATTAAATGTCAAACAGTTTGGGCAGGATCTGCTCCTCAATATCCAGGTGAAGTTGAAGACCGCAACCGTTTAGTTGATGCTTTCTTAAAAATTTACTTCCAAACTTTCACACAAATCCCACTATTTAACAATGTATCTTACTCAGAGCTTTCTCAACGCGTAATTTCTCCTCGTATCAAAGTTGAACACAACATTTTTGGCTTTGGTCAACAGAGATACTCACACCTAAATACCGACCCAGACTGGAAAAACTTAACTCCTGCAGACTACGGTTGGACTAACCCTAAATAGCCCAAATTTTGCTTATATATATTTATATAAATAGGCTCAAAAATGCTATAATGTTTTAAACACATTTAAGCAAAAACTACTAAAAAAAGATAGAAAACCGCTAAAATTCGTGTGTTTTCTATCTTTTTTATATCAAATACCCAGATAAACGAAAGGAATTTGCCGATGCTAAAATATTTCTCCAAAAGATTCGGACTAATGTTAATTACTTTTTCAATCGTAATTTTTATCTTTTTTGCCTTCATTCACATGTTGCCAGACTACAACAAGTCACTTGGCAACGACCCACTTTACGACATAATTCGCGAACGAGAAGGCTTAGATAAACCAATCATTATTCAGTTTTTCTATTGGTTGAGAAATATTTTTGTGTCAGGCGACTTTGGTTTCTCTGCACACAAACGCCAATCTGCCGGATCTGTGGTTTTCTCCAAAATCCCAAATACCTTGGCCTTCCAAATTGTGCCCTATATTATCACAGTTCCTCTTGGCATAATGCTTGGAGTAATTGCCGCACTTTATAAAAATAAAACAGCCGACAACGTTATTTCGGTTGGGATTATGGTGTTAATTTCTATTCCTACTTTTGTTTTAGCCGTGGTTTTTCAGTTAATTTTCTACTGGAAGTTACACTGGGCACCAAGCCTCGGTGTGGCTTCGCCAAGTGAGTTTAAAGCAAATGCGCTCTACGGTATTTCTACCTACATCATGCCAACCATTGTAATGGTGTTTGGAGGAATCGCTGGCTGGGCTCGCTCAATTCGCGCAGAGTTAACTGAGCAACTTACTCAAGACTACATGCTCTTGGCTCGCTCAAAAGGGCTATCTAAACGACAAGCGGTATATAGACATGCTCTTAAAAATGCTTTAGTGCCTTTCGCTCCGGCAATTTTTTTAGGCTTCCTTGGTCTGATTTCCGGATCTATTATTCTTGAAACCATTTTTAAAGTAGACGGAGTTGGAAAAGTTTATTTGACTGCCTTTAGTCAAAAAGACTATCCAGTACTACTGCTGAACATGGTGTTTTTTGAGTTTTTAGGCTTAATTACCTCAATTTTAGCCGACATGAGTTACACAATTTTAGACCCACGCGTCAGAATTGGAAGTGGTAAATAATTATGCAAGACCTAGATAGAAGTAAATTTGTTTTAATCAACGAAGATAAGGAAATCAAAGACAAGCCGCTTGAAACTAAACGAGTTGGCTACTACAAGGACGCCTGGAACCGCTTTAAGAAAAACAAGATGTCGCTAACTGCTTTTATCATTATTTGTATTTTAATGTTTTTCGTGGTCTTTGGTCCGATTTTAAAAAACTACAAGGAACCTACCCGCCTGGAGTTTAAAAACGACTTGAGTTACTTACCACCAAGAATCCCAGGTATATTTTCGGGAACTCGCTTTACTGAACTGCCACGCGAGTTTATTGAAAAAGCCAAGGCTCATCCTAAATACAACAATATGTTTCTCTCAGATACCAGCAAAGAGTATATGGACGAAGTACACTCAAAAACTCCAAGTTCAAATATTCCAGTAAAAGTTGATCAGTATAAGTTTCTTGATTTTACCAAATCTTACTTTGGCACTGACTTAAAGCCAAACTACTATACCTTTACTAAGGCTGAGTTTGAAAAACTACTTAAGAAAAACTTAATTACTGCAATTCACGAAGTAGACCACCAAAAAGATATTTATAAAGTTTCAGTTAAATTCTTTGAAACTGCGCTTGGCCAAACCGTAGATCAAGTCAATTTCTGGTTTGGTACAATTGGAACTGGTGAAGACCTTTACACCCAACTTTGGCAAGGCGCCCGAATTTCTTTTATGGTTGCGCTTGCCGTAATTTCTGTAAACGCTTTAATTGGGCTAACTGTTGGTGCAATTTCTGGATATTACGGCGGAACTTTTGACTTGCTGTTTGACCGTTTTGTAGAAATCCTTTCCGGAATTCCTTTCATCGCCGTGTTAACACTGCTTGTAATTAAATACGGCACAACTTTCCCAGTAATTATTTTTGCCTTTACAATTACTGGTTGGATCGGCTACTACTCAATGGCTAGAATGCAGTTTTACCGCTTTAAAAACCGCGAGTATATTTTGGCTGCCCGCACTCTTGGGGCATCAGATGCCCGTATCATGTTTAGACATATTTTTCCCAACGCCATTGGCTATATGGTAACGTCTTTCGCTCTAGCCCTGCCTTCCTTTATATTTTCAGAGGCTTCGTTTGCCTACCTTGGAATTTTAAAATACGGAAACACTATTTCTGTCGGTCAACTCCTTGAGCAAGGCCAAGGCGTGATGCAATCGCAACCATACGTGCTTGTGTTCCCGGCTATCTACATTTCTATCTTAATGATTACCTTTAACTTATTTGGCAACGGTTTAAGAGATGCATTTAACCCAAGTTTAAGAGGTGTTGAATAATGGCTATTTTAAATAAAGACAAAAAAGTTATTCTGTCAGTTGAAGATTTAAAAATTTCTTTTAAGACTCAATTTGGAATTCTGCAAGCCATCAACGGAGTTTCTTTTGACTTACAAAAGGGTGAGACTCTCGCGATAGTTGGAGAGTCTGGTTCTGGAAAATCAGTAACTTCAAAAGCCTTGATGGGATTGCTTGCCGGCAACGCCATCGTTGAAAACGGCAAAGTTTTATATGCCAACCGTGACTTGCTTAAAATAAAGGAAGAAGTTTTTCACGAAATCAGAGGTTCTAAAATCTCTATGATTTTCCAAGATCCAATGAGTTCGCTAAACCCGATTGTCAAAATTGGTAAACAAATCACCGAAACTCTAGTTTTTAAACTAGGCATGAACAAAGTTTTGGCCAAAAAACGCGCAATTGAACTAATGCGAGAAGTTGGTATCCCTGAGCCTGAAAAAAGATATCACCAATATCCTTTTCAGTTTTCAGGTGGGATGCGTCAACGTATAGTTATCGCCATTGCTCTGGCTAACAACGCCGAAATTTTGATTTGCGACGAGCCAACTACTGCTCTAGACGTGACAATTCAGTCGCAAATCCTTGAGTTAATTCAAAAACTCAAAGAAGAGCGCAATCTTTCAATTATTTTTATTACCCATGACCTTGGGGTGGTTGCAAATATTGCTGACCGTATTGCTGTGATGTATGCTGGTAAAATTGTGGAAATTGGCACAACCGACGAAATTTTCTACGACCCTCGCCATCCCTACACTTGGGCCCTGCTTTCTTCAATGCCATCGTTGGCAACATCTGAGAAGTTAGATG